>CAJAYO010000133.1 GCA_903948415.1 uncultured Opitutia bacterium
AACACCGGCACCACCGAGCTCGAGGTCCTGATCATCGCCGACCACCCGCCCGTCGACGCCTGCCATTATCCCGACTCCCACAAGTGGAGCCTGCGCCCACCCGGGAAACTCTTCCGCATGGCTGAGACCGACTACTTCGCCGGCGAGGACGAACTTCCCGCTTCCGGCACATCCGGCGCCAAAGTCGCCCCGCCGCCCGCCGCCGCGCCCGTCGCTCCCTTCGCGCAACGTAAGCTCCACGTCGACGACGTCCCGTGGGACACGTGGGCCTCGCCCAAAAAAACGTTCGGCGGCTCCTGCAAACAGCTCTCGGAATCCCTCGGCGCGAAACGCAACACACCCACCGGCCTCGGTGGGCACCCTTTCGATCTCGAACTTAACCGCCTCGCGCCCGGCCAACGCGTGTGTCCCTTCCATTCCCACTCCGCCCAGTGGGAACTTTTTTGGATCACCGCCGGCACCGCCACGGTCCGCGCCGATGCCGCCCGCCACACCTTCACCGTCGGCGACATCATCCTCCACCCGCCCGGCGAGGCGCACGAGATTTTCAACGCCAGCGCCACCGAGCCGCTCGAGTTCATGCTCATCGCCGACAACCCGCCGTCCGAGTATTGGCACTACCCCGACTCCGGCAAATGGGGCTTCCGGGTCCCGCGAAAAATCTTCCGCCCCGCCGAAGCCGACTACTGGGACGGCGAGGAGTGAGTCTCGCACCTACGGCGCCCGCTTCTGCTTCTTGCCCTTCCCTCCATCCGGTCCACCCCCCGGCGGCGGGCCGCGGCGGAGGAAACTTGCGTCGGGCGTCCCGCGCCAGAGCCGCGAGACAAACGGATAGCCGTCCGTCACCACATAGTAGTAGGTGCCCGCAGGAAATTCCGGCGTCTGGCCGACACGACCGTTGCACTCGTCGAGATCGCCGGTGCCGGCGACATACTCCCAGTCCTGGCCAAATTTTCCGTCGTGCGCGCCGCCGGGGCCGTCCGGACGGTTGCCGCCTTTTACTCGGTAGCTGGGCATCGCGCGTTTCAACGCGGAGTTCACGTCGTTCGCCTCCGTCGGAATCCACGGCCCGTAAATCGGAAATCCGTCCGCTGCCCACCCGACGAGCACCATCTGTTGTTTTCCCGCCGTGAGCCGGGTCAGCAACGCGGCGGGCATCCCGTGATAGTGATACGCGCCGTTCGGCTGCACGTGCGCGTGCTCGGTATCGATGCCCAAGTTGCGCCCGCCGCCCAGCGCCTCGTATTGCCAACCGCTCGAGCGGTCGTCGTTCCACCACTCGTTCGCCCCGGGATCAAAGACCACCCCGTTCACCGCGACCCCAAACGGACTCATGCCCAACGGCGTCGTCTTCGCCGCGCGCTGCGGGCTGACGGGCACGGAAAATCCATAGCGCTGCGGGGCGATCTTGTTCGGGTTGCCCCGGCCGGGGAACTTTCCGGTAGCATGATCCGGAATACCGTTGGCCCGGATCAACCGCTTCGCTCCCTCGACGGCGATCGCCACTTCCGGGGCGGTCGCCGGCGCCGGGACGGTTTGCAGTTCCTCGTGGCCGGGATGCGCCAAGGCAGTTGCCGCCCACACGAAAAAAAGAACAAGGGTGGTTTTCATGGAAACGTTGTGCGTGAGGTGTCGCCCGGGAAGACCGTGGCGGATGAATCGGTCAGTGTCCGCAAGAAGGCCACCAGCGCACGCTGCTCCGCCGGTGTCAGCGCGAGGCCCGCGTCGGGGTGTTTCGCGAGATTCGGGTCGAGCGTGGGCGCGCGCTTCACGCCGTGGTCGTAGTGCGCGACCACCTCCTCCAACGTGCCGAAGCGCCCGTCATGCATGTAGGGCGCGGTCACGGCCACATTGCGCAGCGAAGGCGTTTTGAATTTCCCGGCATCCGTCGGCTTGCCCGTCACGAGGGCCCGGCCGGCATCGGCGCTCGCGACATCGAGCCCATTGCTCCGCAG
>CAJAYO010000134.1 GCA_903948415.1 uncultured Opitutia bacterium
CGCCCTCGACGAAAGCAAACTCTCCCAGCTCCGCCTCGACATCACCCAGATCGGCCAACGCCTCTCCGCCGGCAACGTCAACATGCCCGGCGGCAACCTCCGCGAGGGCCAGACCGAATACGTCATCCGCACCCTCAACGAATTCAAAACCGTCGAGGAAATCGGCGCCCTCATCATCTCCCGCAGCAACAACGCCGTCGATATCCGCCTCCGCGACATCGCCACCGTCTCCCGCTTCCACAAAGACCGCGAGGTCATCACCCGCGTCAACGGCCGCGAAAGCGTCGAAATCGAAATCTTCAAGGAAGCCGATGCCAACATCGTCGTCGTCGCCGAAACCGTCCGCCATGCCCTCTTCGGCACCCCCGCCCAGCAGGCCTACCTCGCCCGCGAAAAAGCCGGCGAAAAAAACCCCGCCGCCCCTACCGCTCGCGCCAAACCCGGCCCCACCTCCGTCTTCGACGTCAAGGCCGCGGCCTCCGGCAAATCCTCCGACGCCAAGCGCAGCACCGCCGACAAAAAGAAAATCGACAAAGCCGCCGCCGACAAACAGCGCTCCGAAGCCCAGCTCGAAGCCCGCCGCGTCGCCCTCGCGACCGCGCAGGCCGACGCCGAAAAACAACGCCGCGCCGCCCAGGAAGTCATCACGCGCCGCGCCATGACCAATTTCATCGGCCAACAGCTCCCCCCCGGCGCCACCGTCGAGCTCCTCGCCGACCAATCCGTCTTCATCTCCAAGTCCATCAACGAGGTCAAAGACAACGCCATCTCCGGCGCCGTCATCGCCGTGATCGTCCTCTATCTCTTCCTCCGCAACGTCGTCCAGACCGTCATCATCGGCCTCTCCATCCCGCTCTCAATCATCGCCACCTTCGCCCCCATGTACATGGCCGGCGTCTCGCTCAACATCATCTCGCTGGGCGGGCTCGCCCTCGGCGTCGGCATGTTGGTCGATAACGGCATCGTCGTGCTCGAAAGCATCTTTCGCTGCCGGGAGGAGGGCGACGACCTCCTGACCGCCGTCGTCCGCGGCACGCAGGAGGTCGGCATGGCCGTCGGCGCCTCCACCCTCACGACCGTCGCCGTGTTTCTGCCCATCGTCTTCGTCGAGGGCGTCGCCGGCCAGGTCTTCGGCGACATGGCCCTCACCGTCGTCTTCTCCCTGCTCGCCTCCCTCGGCACCGCCCTGTTTCTGATCCCCATGCTCGCCTCGCGGAAGATCGCCGCCCCCGCCGGCGGCACCCCGCTGTGGTCCGGCCGTTTTCTCCAGTTTCCGGAGGCCCCCGCCGGCGCCCCCGCCTGGCGGCAGCCGCTCCGCCTGCTCGCGATCACGGCGGCCCGCTTCTGCTGGGCCCCGGTCATGATTTTCGCCGTCACCCTCAAGGCGGCCGCCACCGCCGCGTTCCTCGCCGTCTGGCCCGCCCTGTGGCTCCTCTCGCGCTTCACCTGGCCCGGCCTGCGCACGGGCTGGGCCACCTTCACCGCCTGGGCCGAAGCCGATCGCCTCGGGGCCCTCTCCGGGGACCGCCTCTGGCCCGGCCTGCTCGTCTTTTCAGCGCCCGTCACGCTGGCCGCCGGCCACGCCCGCACCTGGGCCTGGCTCACCGCCCGCCGCTGGCGCTGGCTCGGACTGCTCGTCCTCCCCGCCCTCGCCCTCGGGGCCCTCCTCTATGCCCGCGCGGGCGTGACCGTGCCCGCCACGTCCGCCGTCTTCGGCGCCAGTGCCTCGGCCCTCCCCCCCCTGAAGCCGTTTCACCTCGTCGTCTGGCACTGGCTGGTCGTCCAACCTTGGTGGTGGCTCGCGCTGCTCTTCCTGCCCGGCGCCGTGCCGCTCGCCTTCACCCTCGCCCGCGCCGCCCTCGAAATCATTTTGCGCCTCGTCGGCACCGCCGTCCTCTCCACCGTCCTCGCGGTCGCGCTCGGGGCCGTCGGCCTCACCCGCGCCTCGGTCGCCTTCGGCGGCACCGCCGCCGGCCGCGGACTCGACGGGTTCGAAAACGCCTACCAACGCCTCCAGAGCCTCTACCCGCGCCTCATCACCGCCGCACTCCACCATCGCGTGTCCGTTCTCGGCGGCTCCCTCGTGGCCTTCTTGCTCTGCTGGTTTGTCCTCATGCCGCGCCTCGGCCGCGAACTCATCCCCCAGGTCCACCAGGGCGAGTTCAACCTCGATATCACCTTGCCCATCGGCACCCCGCTCGAACGCACCGCCGCCACCGTCGCCCCGATCGACGATTTCGTCCGCGCCCAGGCCGGCGTCGAACGCACCGCGCTCACCGTCGGCGCCGAGGAAGGCGCCAGCACCTCCATCTCCGCCGGCGAACACACCGCCCGCCTCAGCGTCAAACTCCGCGCCGGCCAACCCACCCAGGCCGAGCCCCAGTTGATCGACCTCATCCGCGCCCATTTCCGCGACCTGCCCGCCGCCAAAATCGAGGTCTCCTATCCCACCCTCTTCAGCTTCCGCAGCCCCGTCGAAGTCGAGATCCGCGGCCACGATCTCGCCACCCTCAAACGCCTCAGCCGCGAGGCCGAATCCCTCCTCGCCGACACCGTCCCCGGCCTCGTCGACGTCCGCTCCACCCTCCAATCCGGCCACCCCGAAATCCAGGTCGTCTACAAACGCGACCGCCTCGCCGAATACGGACTCACCCTGCGCACCGTCGCCGATCTCGTGCGCAACAAAGTCCAGGGCCGCATCGCCACCGAGTTCCGCAAGGAAGACCAGATGATCGACATCGTCGTGCGCCTCCGCGAACAGGACCGCCTCGGCATCGAGGAACTGCGCAACCTCATCATCAACCCCAACGGCCCCGTGCCCATCCCCCTCTCCGTCATCGCCGACCTCACCATCAACGAGGGCCCCAGCGAAATCCGCCGCGTCGACCAACAGCGCACCGCCCTCATCACCGCCAACCTCCGCGAGGCCGACCTCGCCACCGTCTCCCGCGATATCGTCACCGCCCTCGACTCCATGGCCTTCCCCGCCGGCTTCAGCTACGTCGTCGCCGGCCAGAACAAGGAAATGCAGACCTCCCTCAACAGCCTCCTCCTCGCCTTCGCCCTCGCCCTCTTCCTCGTCTACATCGTCATGGCCAGCCAGTTCGAGTCGCTCCTCCAGCCGCTCCTCATTATGGTCACCGTCCCCCTCGCCCTCGTCGGCGTCATCCCCGCCCTCTGGCTCGGCCACATGCCCGTCAGCATTATGGTCTTCCTCGGCCTCATCATCCTCGCCGGCATCGTCGTCAACAACGCCATCGTCCTCATCGACTACATCAACACCCTGCGCGACCGCGGCCTCGA
>CAJAYO010000135.1 GCA_903948415.1 uncultured Opitutia bacterium
CCGCGGGCGGCGGATTGCAGAGAGACAGAGGTGTGGCCTCCGGAGCCGCGCGCGGAGCGCACGGCCCACCCGGGGACACCGGACCCGGCACAAAACTGAGATGCGCCAGCCATCAGAAACCCCCTGCAACCATTCGCCCACGACCGCGTCAGACCCATTTGCCACGCCGCCCCGCTTGACGGAGACTTCGGCTCGCCGCTCCGGTCCCACGCCTCCATGCCCAAATCCCTCTCCTCTCTCGCCGCCCTCGGAGTGGGACTCGTCTGCGCCGCCGTCCTCCTCTGGCTCTGGCGCGAAAACCGCGCGGGCCTCCGCGAGCTGCGCGCCGCCCGCGCCCCCGCGTCGTTCCCCGCGCCGCCCCCGCCCGCCCCGGCCGCCGCCTCCCGGACCGCCGCACCTCCGTCCGACCCGTTCAGCGCCGCCCTCCTCGCGTCCCTCCAACGTCTCCTCGCCCCCGGCACCGACGCCCGCGCCCACGAGGCCCTGCTTTCCTTCAAGGACGCCGACGCCTACCGCCGCTTCCTCGCCCGCGCCCAAGCCGCCGGCCTCACCGTCCTCGGCGAACTCCCCGGCCTCCGTCGCCTCCGCGTGCGCTACGACTCGTTCGATGCCCTGCGCGCCGACCTCGCCCAAAACGCCGCGGACTTCGCCGCCGTCGAACCCAACGCCCTCGTCCGCATCCCCTCGGGCCCGTCCACCCCGGCCAAGGAAGATCGCGCCGACCTCACCCAGGTCCCCTTCGGCAACACCGCCCTGCCCTTCCTCGGCGTCCCCTCCGACCACCTCACCTGGGGCAAGGGCGTCACCATCGCCATTCTCGACACCGGCGTGCTCCCCGATGCCACGTTCGGCTCCGGCCGCATCCGCACCCTCGACATCGGCCTCGGCACCGTCGCCGGCCGCGGCGACGACGACGGCCACGGCACCGCCGTCGCCGCCCTCGCCGCCGGTGCCGCCCCCGACGCCCCCGGCGTCGCCCCCGCCGCCAGCCTCCTCAGTATCCGCGTCACCGATGCGACCAGCACGAGCGACACGTTCACCATCGCCCGCGCCCTCGTCGCCGCCGTCGATGCCGGCGCGAAAATCATCAACGTCAGCCTCGGCGGCTACTCCACCTCCTCCGCCCTCGACGCCGCCCTCGCCTACGCCACCGATCGCGGCGCCGTCATCGTCGCCGCCGCCGGCAACGACCAGGCCGCCCAACTCGCCTGGCCCGCCGCCGATCCCCGCGTCATCTCCGTCGGCGCCGTCGACCGCGCCGGCCAACAGGTCACCTTCTCCAACTCCGGCCCGTCCCTCTCCCTCACCGCCCCCGGCTACGGCGTGCAGACCGCCTGGCAGGACGGCCAGCGCGTCACCGTCGACGGCACCTCCGCCAGCGCCCCGCTCGTGTCCGGCGCCATCGCCGCCGTCCTCTCGCAAAACCCCGCCCTCACGCCCCAAACCGCCGCGCAACGGCTCGTCGCCACCGCCAGCGACGCCGGCGCCCCGGGCACCGACGCCGCCTACGGCCACGGCATTCTCAATGTCGACTGGGCCGTCAACCGCACCAACCCCGCCCACTTCGACCCCGCCATCGCCAGCCATTACTTCGACGCCGCGAACAACCAGATGCAGTTCGTCGTGCAAAACCGCAGCGGCGCCTCCGTCGCCGGCCTCACCCTCAGCATCACCACCACCGGCGCCACCGCCCCCACCCGCATCCTGTCCGTGCCGTCGCTCGCCGCCGGCGAAAGCTACCTCGCCGCCGTCCCCGTCGACTCCGCCGCCCTCCAGGCCAACGGCTCCCTCACCTACGCCACCCTGCTCACCACGCCCCCGGGCCTCACCGACGCCGCCCCCGCCAACAACCGCCGGACCAGCACACTCGCCGCCCCAAAGTAGGGCGGACTTCAGTCCGCCTCGCCCCACCCTGTCATGACACCACCCACCTCCTCTCCTTCGCCTTCGTGGTGGGAGCGTCTCGATCCGCGCCGCAGTCTCCCCGCCGCCGCTGCGCTGCTCTTCGGCGGCTCCGGCCTCGCCCTCGTCCTGCTCCTCTCCGCGAGCGCCGGAAACAGTCTCCACACGCAGATCGAGCGCCAACTCGGCCCCTCCTTCGAAACCCTCGCCTATCAGGTCGCCGACAAACTCGACCGCACTGTCTACGAACGCACCCGGCAACTGCAGTTCACCGCCGGCTTGGCCCCCTTCCGCACCGCCGCCGCGCCGCTCGCCGAACGCCAGTCCGTCGTCGAATCCCTTCACGACGCCTCCCCCGACTACGCGTGGGTGGGCTTCGCCGATGCCAAAGGCGACATTCTCGCCGCGTCCCAAAACCTCTTCGTCGGTGAAAAAGCCACCGGCGCCCCGTGGTATCGGGGCGGCCGTCACCAGCTCTTCGTCGGCCATGTCCGCGAATTTCCCGAACTCGCCAGCGCGGTCCCCGCCCTCGGCGCCCTCGCCCCGCGCTTCCTCGACCTCGCGGTCCCCGTCACCTCCGCCCAAGGCGATTTCCTCGGCGTGCTCGGCGCGCAGGTCCGCTGGTCCTGGGCGCGCGACGTCCAGCTCTCCGTCATCCCCGAGTCCGCCCGGCGCGCCCGCCTCGGCGTCACCGTCTACGCCGCCAACCGCGAGGTCCTCCTCGACTCCGGCGGCTCCGGTTGGTCCGAACCGCCCGACGTCCCCGCCGCGCTCGCCGACCGCCCCGGCCCCCGGGGCACCTTCACCGAATCCGCCGCCGGCGGCACCGTCTATCTCACCGGCTACGCCCGCTCCCGCGGCTTCCGCGACTACCGCGGCCAGGGCTGGCTCGTCGTCGTCCGCCAACCCGTCTCCGACGCGTTTGTCGCCGTCGCGGAACTCCGCCGCCTCATCCTCGGCATCGGCACCGGCCTCGTCGCCGCCCTCGCCCTCCTCTGCTGGATTTTCGCCGCGCGCTTCGAACGCCGCCTCCGCGCCGTCGGCACCGCCGCCGCACGCATCGGCGACGGCGACATCCTCGCCCTCCTGCCGCAACCGCACGGCGACAGCGCCTTCGCCCGCATGTGCGCCTCGCTCGGCGCCATGGTTGAGAAATTCCGCCGACGTCAGGAAATTCTGGAGACCGAAAACGCCCGCCCCGCGCCACCGCGGCCCCAAGAAAATCCGCCGCCGCCCTCGCCGGAGGCCTAACCCGCATCAATCACACTTGCCTCAATAAATTCATTTTTCACAGAGCGCACAGAGGTCCAAATCGAGGACACGGAGTCAAACACCGTGTCCGCTCTGGGTCCGCTGTGGGCTGGGCTCCGTGCCCTCTGGGCCAAGAATTTGGTGAACGTGCGTGTGAAATATCCGGGCTAAGGCGAGCGCGCGCGCGGACCAAACGATCGTCGGGGTTGGGCCCCAACGACCCGCGCGGCAATCCGGCCGCGCCCAAACCAGGGAAGAGCCGTCCGGCTGAACCATCGGCCCGGCGGTTCGCCTCAAGATCCGTGGGCCGGACCTCGGCTCGTGAAAGGGCGGGTTTCCAAAGCCAGGTAAAAGTGATTCGACATCGGGCACCACGCAGGCACCCGCCCGCCCGTCTTGCCGCACGCTTCATCGCGACAGGTCCAAAAACGCCGCCTTGGTCTGGGCCGCCTGCAAGATCGCCGCGCGATCGTGCCCGCCGTTCAGCCCCTGGTAAATCCCGCCCTCCACGCCCATCCTCCGTGTGCGCGCCATGATTGCACCACCCCGCACGCCCGGCGGTCGTCGTTAACCCCAAACCCAAGGCCCGCCGCCGTCTGCTTGGGCTGGCGCACGTGAGCAGACCCCCGCGCCACCCGCCCAGAGGCTATCCCGACTTGCCGCTCAGGTTGCTGACCCGATCGGCTCGTTCGGCGGTTCCCCCTTGCCGTCCACCGATCTTCGCGATGGTCGCATTGAAATTAACGATTAACGCGCCGAGGCCGGAATCGGTGAGGGTGCGCGTACACCTGCGATGGCGCGGCGCTCTGCCGGGCCGGGTTCAGGTGAACGCCCAAAAAAGGTTTAACCATAAATCCGTGCCCACAGACGGGTTCCACGCTCCCGCGGGACGCCGCGGCCCGGCCCGTCGGCCAGGGTCCCCTCCGGGCGCCCTCGCCCAGTGCAAGACTCCGCGCCCTCGCCGGGTCGCCGGCGTGGTCTTTCGGCGCTTTCGCCGCCACGACGCCCTCGAATCGTCCTCGAACCGTCCTCGAATCGTCCTCGAACCGTCCC
>CAJAYO010000136.1 GCA_903948415.1 uncultured Opitutia bacterium
ATCGCCCGCACGAACTTTACCGCCTCCTCGGTGAACCGTTCGTTGAGCGTCTTCTGATCGGGCTTCGGCTCGACGACAGTCTCGTCGCGGTGGAGGACAAAGGGTTGCATATCGTTGGGGAACATCATCCCGTAAAACGAATCGAAGCCATGCTGGCGCGGGGTGAATGGGGCCTGGTGCCCGAGGTGCCACTTCCCAACGCAGGCGGTGGCGTAGCCGCGTTTCTTTAAGATCTCAGCCAGGGTGACCTCGTCGGGGTTCTGCCCAGTCGGGGACGCTGGGAAGAGGATGCCGGGGAAGCCCACGCGCACCGGGTAGCAGCCGGTCATGAGTGCCGCGCGGGACGGGCTGCAGACGGAGGACGGTGCGTAGTAGTCGGTGAACCGGGCGCCCTCGGCGGCGAGCCGGTCGATGTTCGGTGTCTGGATCTTCTCGAAGCCCGGGCGCTTGTCCGGGGTCCAATAGCACCCGACGTCGTCGTAGCCGAGATCATCGGTGAGGATGACGAGAATGTTCGGTTTGGATGGCACAGGACTGGCCGCGTGCAGCGTGGCCAGCGGCGCGAGGAGGAGGGCGGTGAGGAGTGTGAGTGTGAGTTTCTTGATTTGGCTTTGGCAAGTAACTCGTTCAAGATCGCTCCCGGCGCTGTGCGGATGTCCGGCGACCAACCAATCGGTTTGCTGTAAGGTTGCCACAATCGCCTCGTCGGCAGAGGCGAGAGACGGTGCTTCACGATCCTTCATTTGCTGTTCGACTTGGTTGCTCTGTTCGTAGTGGGCCAGAACGCCATGAATGCTGGACCGGCTCCGACCCGCATAAACACGGACCGTTTCCCATCTGAGTCGATTTGGAAGATGTAGCCGCCTTCACCGTCATCCTTTTTGTTGAGTAACCTCGTGTGGCTCACGTCGCTCTGGAACAGATTCCCGTTGGCGTCGATGGCCACGGAATAGGGATGTTGGGATCCGTATTCGTCTCTGAAATCGACGATCTGCGTCATCTTTCCATCCTTGGTCAACTTGTTGATGCCGCCCGACCTTGGGTCTTTGCCGGGCCCGACCGCATAGCAGGTGCCGTCGGAGACGAATGTCGCGCCGCGGCTAACGAATCCTTTCGCGACCACGGTCTTGGTCCCATCCTCAGCGATTCTAATAAGCTGGCCGCCGATTTGAACGCTAATATAAACATCACCGTCTGGACTTGTGGTCATGCTGTAAACGGCTTCGGTGGCGACCTTCCGCAAGGTGCCGTCCGGCGAAAGGATCTTGATGTCTCCGGGTCCGTAGATCGGTCTTCCATCCTTGAGCTTCTTCCCGGTTTCATCACCCAGATACTCTCCAATCCATAGATTGCCCTTCTTGTCGAAGGTGACGCCATGGACGTTGTGCATGCCATCCACCAGCACTTTGACATGCCCGTTCTTCTTGGTGGCCGGGCTGCCATCCTCAGTCGGCGTCACCGTGCGGACACCATCGCCACCGGCGACATACATCACACCCTTCTCGTCGAAGCAGATGTTGTCTGGAGCCGGCGTGTCTTTGGCATAAACGGACACTTTCTTGTCGGACGTGATCTTGTAGATGCAGGCTTTGCCAAAATCGCCCACGTAGAGACACTGCCAGTCGGGGAAACTCGGCAAGGCTTTCGGTGATGGCTGCGAAGGTTCCGCTGCCCTCGACCCCGAGCTGTTCATGCAAAGGCCAATCATGAAGGTGGCGGTGAAGACTGCCCGCCATCTTCTGGACTTCTGAAAGTCCGTTGTTCGGGATGTAAAATGATCGGTTCTCATGGTCGGTATTGATTGATCGTGCGGGTTCATGGATTCTTCACGCCGCTGAGCGGATGTCCGGCGTCGCGATCTTCGTCTGCGGATTGAAGCACTGCGGACCGCCATAGCCCATGTCATCGACGAGGATGATGAGGATGTTGGGTTTCTTTGCTGAAGAATCGGCGGCGTGAACAGGTGCCAGCGGTGCGAGCAGCAGGGCGGCGAGAGTGGGTGTCATGGATTGGGTCCTGGCATGTTTGAGTCGGTTATTGCGAATGGGTGAAGATGAGTTTTCCGGGTGGAAGAGAGCCGTTTGCGGGAGCTGGCTGTGAACTAACGGATTCAACAGCACCGGCATCCCGCAACCAGTCCGGACGGAATCTCTCGCCGCTGCGGTGCATAGTGCCTGCGAGGCCGTGAGGGAGAGGTCGCTCTTCTTCCGTGGGATTGAAGAAGACTTGGTAACTGCCGCTGCCATCTTTGACGGTAAAGCCGAGGACTCCTGCTCCGCTTTCGATGCGTTGCACTGCTGCGGGGGCAGATGCGTCGGGGCGGATTTCCACCAGATAGAATTTCTTGGTGCCTCTGGGATAGGGGCTCTTGGCTCCAGGCTGTGCGAACTCGTCCACGAGCTGGATAATGCAGGATTTCTTCGCGCTGCTGGCATTATATCCACCAGCCATGACATCGGTGTATTCAGGAACGAAGGAAGCAAAGTCATGGGCATGAAACTGGACACGCAGCTTGCCATAAGAGAATAGGCTGCCGCCCAGTTCCTTGATCTCTTTGCGTTGCCCCCAGCGGCTTCGGCCACTCACCAGATAGAGCCGACCAATGATCCCGGTTGCGGACAAATCGGCCCCCGCCTCCACGGTGACCAGGCCCACCATACGCTCAGGGGTGAACAACCAGACCTGCCGCTGAATCCAGTCGGTGGCCGCTTTGCGGTATTGGCCCAACTGTGAAACAGCACCGAGTGCCGCTGCCTTATCACTCACGGCACATGTGGTGACGGACTCCGTGTTGGCCAGGGTGATGCGTCCGCGATGTTCCGAATTTTGATCAGGCGCGGTGTCGGGGCGAATCTCCATGCCGACGTCCTGAAGTGCGGAATCGAGCTGCCAGAGACCGGGCGCACCGGTCTCCACCACGCAGCCTACATAGCTCGATTTGCCCCGGTTTTCGAGAGTTTGCCGGGTTGTGCCGACGTAGGACCAGGTGCCATACCGGGCGCGAGGCCCATCGACATTCTGATCGTAGGTGACGTAGTTGTCAGGCCACGGTGCGGCGGTGCGTTTCGGGTTCCAAAAGGCCGCTTGCCAGAGGTCGCCGTCGAAACCGAGGTTAGCCACGCGCTGATTGTGGGCGCAGTTGTGCAGTTCAGAGAGGATCGCAGCCGCAGCGGCCCCGTTGTAGGTGTTCCAGTAGTGATGCCAACTGGGAGCGCTGGAGTATTCCATCACGCCACTGGGGGACACACTGAGAGGGTAATACCATCGCATCTTCTTCACCATTTCCAGTAGCTTGGGATCATCCGTGAGCTGAGCCGTGCGAAAGATGGCCCTCACCGAAATGCCATGATAGGAGGCGCACTCATTCTGTTTGCCGTAGTAGTGGGTGGCTCCATCGGGAAGCACTTGCTTCTCCACATAGCTTAGCGCCTGCTGCAATGCTTTCGAGTAGGCTGGATTCGGGAACAGGCGGTTGGCTATGGCAATGGCCTGAATGAAATTCACGTCGGCATTGAGAGCGATCGGCACGGCGAGACTCGGGCGGCTCCATTCAGGGCGTTTGGAAATGCTATCGGTGGCGATGTTGCGGATGCCCTGGTCCATCGCACCCCGAAGTGCCAGAGGGAGAATCTCGGGACGGCAAGTGGTCAGTATCAGCCAAGCATCCGCCAGCGGGGCGCAACAACCGAAGTCGCCCAGAACCGGACCACCAATTGATGCACGTTCGGCAAAAAAGGCCACCCTTCGGAGAATGGGAACGACCAGTTCAGGTTTTCCGGCCATGGGGCTTTGCGGGTGGCAGAAGGCCTGGGTGAGTTCAAGCAGTTCCTCGGCAACAACGGGGAAAGTCCATCCTTCTGTGATGCGAAACTCGCTGCGGACCTGCGCGTTCTGCGGATCCTCGGGGAAGCGGCGGTCTGGCTTTAGCACTTTGTGTTCGAGATCATTGAAGAAACGCTTCACCACCGGATTGTTCTCGTAAAACGGGATCGGCGGCAGGAGATCAGAGGGGGGAGGAGTTTGCGTTTCCTTCCACTTGCTGGTTTTCCAAGCCCTCAGATTCTCCCGGCTTTCCTTGATCCATGCGGCGCGTCCGCACTTCTCAGCCCGTTCAGTTTCCTCCTCCAGCCAAGCTCTCACGCTGGCCAAGCGAGCTGTATGTTCCGGAAGTTCAGCTGCCACGGTGGCAGGCCACAGCATCGTCCCAACATAAGTCAGGGCGGTGAGGAGTGCGAGGGTGTGTTTCATGGTGGGGGTAGGGGCAGGTTTTTACTTCCGGCCAACGGGTTAACGGATCAACCGGTCAACTTTCTATCTCTGGCTTACTTCGCCTTCTTCTTCGCGGCGCCTTTGCCGGCCTTGCCCTTGGGCTGATTGTTCAGGGTCAGCTTGGCG
>CAJAYO010000137.1 GCA_903948415.1 uncultured Opitutia bacterium
AACGGCGCGCGCACCACCGAACCCACCGCGACCTGGCCCGCGCGGATCGCGACGCGCGGCCAGCCCGCGCCTTCGTGGCGCGTAAAAACGTCGCCATGGTGCGCCAGCGCGTGCGCTTGCAAACCCGCCGGAAATTCCGAGAGCCCCGCAAAATAATGGTGCCCGTTGCGCTCCACGCTCGTCACCCCGAACACCGCCTGCGCGGCCAAATCCTGCAGCAGCCCGACCGGACCCACATTGGCGAGATCTTCCCCGCTCAACACCGCCGGCTGACCGTCGCCGCGCAGCTGCGCCAGAATGCACGCATTCACCACCGTCTTGAACACGCCCTTGCAGTTCTTGTGGCTCGTCCCCGCGTAGCCCAACGCGAGCGCCGTCGGCAAACTCGCCAGCTCCGCGTCGCTCTCGTCGATGATGATCGGCGGCCGGTCCGGCCACGTCCGCCCCAGCTCCCCGATCGCCGGACTCAACGCCACGCTCCGATGCCACGGCTGCTCCACGTAAAGCAGACGCGGCCAAAGCGCCCGCAGCGCCGG
Organism: uncultured Opitutia bacterium; assembly: GCA_903948415.1. Taxonomy (GTDB): domain Bacteria; phylum Verrucomicrobiota; class Verrucomicrobiia; order Opitutales; family Opitutaceae; genus GAS368. The sequence continues at coordinate 537 of CAJAYO010000137.1, forward strand.
CGTCGCGAGCAATCCGCGGAAGTAGTCCTCGAACGCCCCTCCCTCGCGGAAGCTCTCGTTGCCATCGAGCGAGAACGCAAACCCGTCGCCGCAGGCCTCCGTCAAAATCTCCGCCATGCGCCCGAGCCGGTCGCGATCCCGCTCCGCCTCGCCGTTGATTTTGATCTTAAAGTGCCGCAGCCCGTAAAACCGGATACACGCGTCGAGCGACTGCGGCAGCCCGTCGGCGACGCCCTCCTCGGGCGCGATCTCCGCCGCCCGCAACGGATCCGACAAGCCCACGGTGTGGCGCGCAAACAGCTCCGTCGGCGGATTCGCCGGCAGCCAGTCGCGCGGCGCCGAGCCCGCGAGGTCGGGTTGCAGCGCGCCCAACTCGACCCCGAGCAGATTTTCCCGCAACGCCGACGCCAGCGTCGCGCCGCGTGCCTTGCACACGGCGTCGATCAGCGCCCGCTCGACAAACGACGTGCCGAAGTTCGACAGCAGCGGCGGCAGCTTTTCCGCCGCGGCCCAGGCCGCCTGGACCTCGTAAAGCTCCCGCCAATACGCAAACGCCGTCGCCCCGCGGACCGCCCGCGCGTGGCGCACCGCCGCCCGGATCACGCGCACCATTTCCTCGACCTCGTCCTCGAGCCGCCGCGTCGGGTCCTTGGTGAACCACTTGGGCGGAAGATTGTCGGCCGCGAGTCCCGTGTGCGTCGTGCCGTCGATCTCGAACGTGACGCGCAGGATCACGTGCGGCAGCCACGTCATCGTCGCGATGCCGTAGCGAAACGGCATGCGCGCGCGCAAATCGCAGCGGACGAGTTCGGCGTGCTGGAGGATAATCATGAATCGGGTGTGCGACGGCCTGGCTGCGGGCGACCGCCCTACGCCGGCGGAAACATCGCTGCGTAGTGGGCCGAGGGCTGCAGCACCGCGCCGCTCTGCGCGTAGTAGTCCGCATCCAGCTCAAACACCCCGCGCTGCGTCCGCGCCCACGGCGCGTCGGCGCGCGGATGGTAGCTCCGCATCGTTTCCCAATTCCGGTAATTCTGGTGCCCGTTCGTTTCCAGCAGCCCGAGGCCCAGCCCCGGAAACGGCGCGAGCCGCGCGGCGACGGCCTTGTTCCACTCGACGAGCAGCGGGCTGACCGTGAGGTCGGCGCAGAAACACGGCACGCCGTGCTCGTGCGCCACCTGCGCGATCTTGAGCGACATGCTGAACGTCTTCGCGATCGGCTTCAGCGCGATCGCCGTATAGCCCATCTGGATGCGCTTCAGCGCATCGCGGTCCGTATGCGCGCTCTCGTCGGCGGCCACGCGCGCCGGGATGTCGCGGATGTCGATCTCGAGTTCCTCCGGAAACGGTTCCTCGATGAGCGCGATCTGTTCAAACGCCCCGATCGCCTTCGTGTGGTCGATCAGGCGCTGCAGGGTGTCCTTGCTCTCGTAGCGCCCGTTGGCGTCGAAGTAATACGGCAGCTTCCCGTTCGCCGTGTACGGCGTGCGCGCGTCGCCGATGGCCGCGTGGATCGCGCTGATCCGCGCCTTGTCCTTCTCCAGCATCTCGGCCTGCGTCCCCGGCTGGCCGATTTTGATCTTCATGAAAAAATACCCGGCTTCGACCGCCGCCTTCAGTTCCTCAATGGGAATGCCGTAGGCCATCAGCGGAATGCTCGCGACCTTCGCATGCCGGTGCGCGAGCGCCGGCCGATACGCCGCCGGGATCAGATCGTCGAAATCCGTGATCCCGTTCTCCGCCGCGTAGAGCCGCCACGCTGCGAAATCGACGCCCACGAGCGCGTTGAGGGCGAAGGTCTCGCGCAGTCCCGCGTGGCCGGTGATCTTCTTTCCGTAGGCGTAAACGTCGTGCCGGATGGCTTCGAGCAGCTCGACGGGATTGGAAAAGGTCTGACCCTTGAGCTGTTGGAGCGCCCACTCGCTCATCGCATACATCAGCGCGTTGCCGCCGCTCTCGGAGTGCCCGGCAAACACGTGCGCATCGCTCCAGAGCACGCCCTGCGAACACAGCCCGATCCCGCGTTGCCCGGACGCACTCTGGAGCATCGCGACGCTCTGCCAGATTTCGGACATGTAGCCGCCCTTGAAGCCGAACGGCCGCACGAGCGGTTCGCGTTCGAAGTTGGAGCCGACGGCGGAGAGGGTGATGGGACGAGGTGAAATCATAGGTCAGAAAGTAGGGCGGACTTCAGTCCGCCTTTTACGCGTGGTGGTCTTGGAAATACGTCCGGCCGGAGAGCGGACTGAAGTCCGCCCTGCTCTCACGCGACGCCGGCCTTCGCCATCACGGCCTTCAACACGGCGAGGTCTTTCTTCATGAACGACGTCATCTGCGTGACGCGGTCGGCCGCGCTGAGCGACGCCGGCGGCTTTTCAAACGGCGAATACTCCAGGTGCATCGACATCGGCCCGCCGATCCCCAGCTCCTTCACCAGTTTGAAATACGCCTCCAGCGGCACGATGCCTTCGCCCAGCGGCACGTTCTCGATGACCGCCTTGCCCGGCGACTGGATCCACTTGAAGTCCTTCATGTCGGTGCAGCGGATCCACGGGGCCAGCAACCGGAGCTGGAGCGGCCACGACTGGGCGCCCTCCACCGTGCCATGCCGGATGTCGTATTGCACGCCGAGGGCGCGCGGATCGATGTCCTTCAAGAGATGGTAGAGATCCCAGACCGCGCTGCCGATGCGGGTGCCGGCGTGGTTCTGGATCGCCCCCTGGATGCCGAGGCTGGCGTTGAGCGCGGCCAGGGCGTTCATCTCCGGCTTCAGTTTCTCGATCGTCCCCAGCACGCCGAGCTTCGCGTCGTAGTTCCAGTTGCCGAGGCGGTAAAATTTCACGCCGTGTTTCGCCGCCGTGCGGAGGAGCGTCTCGGTGTGCGGCTCCCGCACACTCGTGATGTCCGTCGTGATCATCTCGACCTTCAGCCCCGCCGCGTGCGCCGCCTCGATCGCCCGCGGGAGATCCTCCGCCGCTTTTTCCGGCAACACGTGGCCCTGCGCCTTGCGCACCGTATAGTCGATGCCGCCGTAGCCGCACGCGGCGATCAACTTGGCCGTCTCCGCATGCGACATCATGTGCATCGGCTTCGAAAAAACGTGGACCGTCGTCGGACCCGCCGGCGCGGCGGTCAGGGCAGGTTTCTGCGCGGCGGAGTTTTTGTCGGCCGCTCGGCCGGTGAGCGGGAGCGCCACCCCGGCGAGGGCCAGCGTGGAAAGAAAATCGCGACGGGTGGGTTGGAGCGTTTCGGGTTTCACGGCGGCAGACGCTTCGCGAATCTTTCTCCCGGTGCAAGCGCGTCGGCAGTCCCCCAGAAAAACCCGTGCCCCGGCGCGGGATCGCAAAAATGATCCTGTTCTCCGAAAAATCTTTCTACCAAGAAAATTTTCCGCCCTCACTTTCCGAAACCGGGATCTCCTTTTTCTACCCCCATCATGCTGCCCTCCGCTTCTTCCGGAAAAAGGGCAGGAAAATTCTGTTGGTCGGAAAATTTCCCAAACGACGGAGCAGCATCCGCGCACAGGTAGTTCCTCTGTGTTCCGACCAGACTCGTTAGCCGCGCGCATTCGGCTGTCACCGGCACCTTCCCTCAACCCTTCCCGCCCTTGAGCAACACCAGGTGGTCCACCCCGCTCGCCTCGAACTCGCGCCAGTAGGCATCCTCCAGCACCTCGATCCGGTCCTGCTCCTCTTCGCTCAACTCCTCGCCGAGCTTCGTCACATCCTTGCCCTGCTCCGTCCGCAGATCGCGCTCGGCCAGCCGGCCGACGAGCTCACCCCAAAACGTGTCCTCGACGAACGCATCCAGTTTTTCGCGCACCGGTCCGTCCGTGAGTTTCTCGTTCGGAAACAGCTCGCCGTTCACGTCGGCCTCCACGAGGTCCGCGCAGCCGAACATTTCCGCCAGACCGAAAATTTTCTGCGACACGTCGGCGTAGCGCTCCGGCATCGTGGCCGGATCGTCGGGGCGCCCGCCCGCGACCCAGAGGCCGAGATGGGCGAGTTCGAGGAGACGCGTGTATTCTTTGGTCGTGAACGATACCTTCATCGCGCAACAGAGGACGCGTTCCCCGCCTCCGCGCAAGGGCGGAGTGCGGTGGCCGACGAAGGGGCGCTTTTCCCAGCGCCCGCGACGGCGGTTGGAAAACCGCCGCTCCGGCCGATCCCGCCCGCTACGGCACCAACTCCGGCTTCGCCGTCTCCGTCGTCATCTTTTGCGGCAACCGGTAGACCTCGCCGGCCTGCGTCGCGAAATACAGCGCCGACGGCGTGGGCTCCAGCGCCGACCCGTCGGCCCAGAGCGCATAAAACCCCGGATCGGCATTCACCGGCTTGCGCGCGTAGGTGTGGTTGTAGCGCGAATCGTGCGTGAGCACCTTGTTCACCCGCCACGTGCGCCCTTGGTCGCGGCTCGCCCACATCATCATGTCGCCACCCGTGCCCCCGCGCTGCGGCCCCGGCGACGTCGGCGCAATCACCCGCCAGATCCCGTCCGCCTCGATGTACAGCGAACCGTGGTCGTAATTGTGATCCGACGCCGTGAACGGCCGGATATCCCACGACGTCCCCGTCCACCGCGCCGTGCTCCAATAGCACGGACCCAGCTTCGGCCCCGGTTCAAAACCCTTCGAGGTCAGATAAAGAATCACCGGGTGCCCCTCCTTCGTGAACGCAATGTCCTTCAGGTAAACATTGAGATCTTCCGCCCGATAATTGCGCACCAGCGCGGGATTGTCCGCCTTCGTGAGCGGAAGTGCGACCGGTTTGCCGTCAACGGTCGTCCACGTGCGCCCCGCGTCGCGCGTTTCGAGGTAGTAGAGGTTGGTGCGGTAATTCAGCCCCGTGCCCGCCCGCCCGTGATCCGGATGCAGATCAAACGCCGTCGCCACGCGGTCCGTGTCACCGTGGCGCCAGGAAATCTGATAGTCCCCCATCTCGATGTGCGCGATCAGCTGCGGCGGCGTCCACGTCTTCGCGTCCGGCGACGTTTTCGCGTTCAGCGTGCGCTGGCCGTTCTTGTAGAGCGTGTGGAGAAACAAAAACTGCTTCGATTCCGGCAAATACCACGGCTGCGTGTAGGAAAAATTCGAGGTCACGAGCAACTCCCACGCCGTGATATCGTAGGGCTTTTTCGACTTGTGGATATACGACGGCCGCGACGTCCCGTGCGCCGAGGAGAACACATAGAGAAATCCGTCCGCATCGAGGGAGAGCGTCGGGTTGTCGTGCGCGTCCTCCGTGCGCTTCTGCAGGAGCCGCACCGGCCGCGGCACCGTGCCCGTCGCGTGATCGAAGTAGGCGACGTAGTGCTGCAACTCGTCCTTCGTCTCCGAGACATTGCCCGCCGACCCGCCGAACACGAAAAACGTCTTCTTCTGCGCCGCGACGTGGATCGCGATGGGCACGTGTTGCTGCGGATACGTCCCAAAGCCGCCGGAGTATTTGTAGCGATACTCGGACTTCAGCGGTTGGTTCATATACCAGATGCCGCGGTAGCCATCGCCGACCTGCGCGACGAGATCGTCGGGCTTGGCGGGAGCCTTGGCGGCCTTGTCCGCGGAGAAACCGACCGACACCGTCGAGCCGGCAAAGACCAACAGCGCCAATCGCAGCCAGCGCTGCAAACAGGGGAAAGAGTGCATGCGAGCAGCACAGCGTTTTTCCCAAACGCGTCGAGACCGCGTGAACCCCCACTTTCGTGCTCCGAACGGCGCGGCGGTTTCCCAACCGCCGTCCGCCCGATCCCTCCGGGCGCTTGGAAAGCGCCCCTCCGTCGAACCGCCCCGCGCGGGCACCACGGCGCGGAATGCTTCCCATCGGCCAATCGCGCCTCAGACCCGGCATCCTCGCGCACGTGGCCCCACGTCGGATCGACCTTGGGTAGGGGGACGGCGAGGCCGCTGGGGACGCCGAGGGGTTTATCGTTGATGGCCGGAGCCGGTTTTTCCGGGGTGGGCGGGCGCGGCGCGGCGCGGCGACCCCGCCGGCAACGACCGCCCTGCCACCTCCTCCCCGGTCACGCCGCGCCTCCGCGACGCGCCCCACCGCCGCCGCGTCTGGCGACGCGTAGCTCGGAAAAACGGCGTGGGAGGCGGCGTCGGACCTGGGTACGGGGCGCGTCACGCCCCAGCGCCGCGCGCGACGGAAGACTTATTCGCAGTCGGCGAAGGAGGTCAGGTCCGTGCCCCACGCCGCGGACGACGCGGAACGGGACCGCGGATGACCCAGATGAACACGGATCAAACCACGCGCGCCGCGCCCCCGTCCGGGTCGAACCGCGAAATCTGGGGCAAAGCATTTCCGCCTCCGGTGGTCAGGTTCAAGACCTCACCCACCACCGACCACGCACCGCCCTCGTGGCGGGTTGACCGGCGCCCGCCCTTTCCGTGTGCTCGCGGCACCCGATGAGCGCTCCCCACCCCACCCCGCCGACCGCACCGTCCCCACGCCTGGTCTCCCTCGATGCCCTCCGCGGCTTCGACATGTTCTGGATCCTCGGCGCCGATGCACTCGTCACGACGCTCGCCAAAGTTTTCGACGTCGCGCCGCTCCGGCTCCTTGCCAGGCAACTCGAGCACAAAGACTGGGCCGGCTTCGCGTTCTACGACCTCATCTTTCCCCTCTTCGTTTTCATGTCAGGCGCCTCGCTGGTCTTCGCGCTGCCCAAGATCATCGAGCGTGAGGGCCGCGCCGCCGCCGTGAAACGCGTGCTCTTCCGCGGCGCGCTGCTCTTCGCCGTCGGCCTCTTCTACGCCGGCGGCCTCCAGACGAAGTGGCCCGACATCCGCGTGCTCGGCGTCCTCCAACGCATCGCCCTCGCCTACACCGGCGCCGGCCTCCTCTTCTGCTTCTTCAAACCGCGCTCGCTCGCCGCCATCGGCGCCGCGATCCTCGTCGGCTATTGGGCCTTGCTCACGTTCGTGCCCATCCGCGACGTCGCGATGGAGCGCACCGCCGTCCCCGCGAAACTCGGTCTCGCCAAGCCCACGCTCGAACAGGCGCAACAGCTCTACACGTCCACGACCGCGCGCGTCACCGGCGTCTACGACCCCGGCCGCAATCTCGCGAACCACCTCGATTTCGAATATCTCGGGGGTCGCAAATACGATCTCTACTGGGACCCCGAGGGACTCCTCAGCACCGGCCCCGCCGTCGTTTCGTGTCTGCTCGGCGTCTTCGCCGGGCTGCTGATTCGCCGCCGCGATTGGGACGACCGGAAAAAAGTCACCTGGCTCGCCGCCGCCGGAGCCGCCGCGGTCGCCCTCGGTTTCCTCTGGGGCCTGCAATTCCCCGTCGTGAAAAAAATCTGGACCTCGTCGTTCGTCCTCGTGGCCGGCGGCTATAGCGCCCTGCTGCTGGCGGCGTTCTACTACGCGATCGATGTGCGCGGCTGGAAACGCTGGTGCGTGCCCTTCGTCTGGATCGGGATGAATCCGATCACGCTTTATCTCGTCAGTGGCATCGTCGGCTACCGGAAGCTCGCCGCGCGCCTCGCGGGCGGCGACCTCGCGGCGTGGTTCGATACGACGCTCGGTGCCGGCTGGGGCAACCTCGGCCTCGCGATCGTGGGCCTCGCGCTCATGCTCGCCCTCGCCCGCTTCCTCCACACGCGGCAGATTTTCCTGCGCGTTTGACCCCCGGCCACGGCACTTGACTCGGCCCGGGCCCCGGCCGAAAAAAACCGGTATGAACCCCTCCTGCCTCTCCCGCCCGGCACTTGCCGTCATCTTCCTGTGGCTCGCGCTCGCGGTCCGTCTCTGGGCCCAAGCCACCGGCACGATCGAAGGCCGGGTCACCAATCCCGCCACCGGCGGCGTGCTCGAAAACGCCCGCATCTCCGTCCTCGGTTCCGCCCAGGAAACGCTCAGCGACTCCGGCGGCTTCTACCGCCTCGACGGCGTGCCCGCCGGCGCGGCCCAGGTCCGCGTGTTCTTCAGCGGCTTCCCCCCGGCCACGGCCCCGGTTGTCGTCGCCGCCGGCCAGACGGCCCAGCGCGACTTCGCCCTTTCCCTCGCCGCCCCCGGCACGGCCAAAGCCGGCGCCCCCCCCACCGACGCTTCGGTCGTCACACTCGATGAGTTCGTCGTCGCCACCTCCCGCGAGATGAGCGGCGCCGCCCTCGCGATCAATGAACAGCGCTTCGCCGCCAACATGAAAAACGTCGTCGCCACCGACGAGTTCGGCGACATCGCCGAGGGCAACGTCGCCGAGTTCATGAAGTTCATGCCCGGCGTGAACATCGACTACGCCGGCGGCAACGCCCGCGACATCTCGCTCAACGGCGTGCCCTCCGTCTACGTCCCCGTCACCCTCGACGGCTTCGGCCTCGCGAGCGCCGTGGGCGGCGGCGGCGGCGGCACCTCGCGCGGCATCGGTCTCGACCAAGTGGCCATCAACAATCTCTCCCGCATCGAAGTCTCCTTCTCGCCGACCCCCGACTCGCAGGGCAACGCCCTCGCCGGCTCCGTCAACCTCGTTCCGCGCAGCTCGTTCGAACGCACCCGGCCCACGGGAAATTTCAGCGCCTATTTTCTGCTGCGCGACGACATCAAGTCCTGGGGCAAGACGCCCGCCCCCCGCCATCCCACCCGCAAAATCCACCCCGGCTTCGATCTCTCCTACATCGCCCCCGTGAACAAACGCTTCGGCTTCACGCTCTCCGCCGGCATGAACCGCCAATACTCCGGCGAACCGCAAATCCAGAATCTCTGGCGCGGCGTGCAGAATGCGACCAACGGCGCGGCGTTTCCCCACACCACGCCCGACAAGCCCTACCTCTGGTCGACGATCATCCGCAACAGCGGCAAGGATACCAACCGCTCCTCCTTCGGCGTCACCGCCGACTACAAGTTCACCCCACGGGACCGCGTCGCCCTCTCGTTCACCTACTCGACGTTCGACGTCCGCATCAACCACAACGAACTCACCTTCGACGTGGGCCGCGTGAACCCCGGCGACTTTTCCCTCGATTTCACCCGCGGCGCCGCCGGCCAGGGCACGCTCCAACTCGCCACCACGGGCAACACCCGCTCCAACTGGACGGTCATGCCGTCGCTGGTTTGGCGCCACGACGGTCCGATCTGGAAACTCGACGCCGGCTTCGCCTACTCGCGCGCCGCCAACCGCAATCGCAACGTGGAGTCCGGCTTCTTCGACACCACGACCTCCCGGCGCACCGGCGTCACGGTTTCCTTCGCCGATATTTTCTACCTCCGGCCCAACACCATCACCGTCACCGATGCCGCCGGCGCAGCCGTCGATCCCTACGCGCTGAAAAATTACGTCCTCACCTCCGCCGGCGGCAACACCCGCAGCACCGACGACTACAAGCGCACGCTCTACGCCAACGCCCGCCGCGATTTCTTCGGCCGCGTGCCGCTCTCCCTCCGCGCCGGCGTCGATTTCCGCCAGGCCGAGCGCGACCAGCGCCTCTTCGTCCCGGCCTACACCTACCTCGGCCGCGACGGCGTCGCCAGCACCACCCTCACCGCCACGAGCGACGATCTCGCGCTGCCGTTTCTCGATCCGAGCTTCTCCGACCGCCAGCCCCACTACGGTTTCCCCAAATTCCAGGGCGTGAGCAGCGAGCTTTTCTACAACCACTTCGTCGCCAACCCGACCTACTTCACCACCAACGCCAACACCGGCTACCGCAATCTCGTCACCAACTCAAAGTTTGCCGAGGAACTCGTCTCCTCCGCCTACGTGCGCGGCGACCTCTCCTTTTTCGAGAACCGTCTGAAGGTCGTCACCGGCCTCCGCGCCGAGCAGACCAACGTCGCCGCCGCCGGCCCGCTCACCGACCCCACGCGCAACATCCAGCGCGACGCGCAGGGCAGGCCGGTCCTCGGCGCCAACGGCCGACCCCTCCCGATCGTCGCCGCCACCGACGCGCTCGGCGTCTCGCGGCTCACGTTTCTCGACCGCGGTGCCCTCGCGGACAAGGAGTACCTCCGCCTCTTCCCCAGCCTCAACGCCAGCTACAACCTGCGCGAAGACCTCATCGCCCGCGCCGCCTGGTACACCTCGATCGGCCGGCCCGACTACAATCAATACGCCGGCGGCGTCACGCTGCCCGACCCGGAAAATCCCACGCCCAACGACCAGATCACGTTGAGCAACGTCAGCATCAAACCGTGGAGCGCACGCACCTTCAACGCCCGCCTCGAGTATTACTTTCAGGGCGTCGGCCAGCTCACCTTCGGGGGCTTCCGCCGCGATTTCGAAAACTTCTTCGGCAGCACGACGCTTCCGGCCACCCCCGAATTTCTCGAACTCTACAGCCTCGATCCCAACGTCTACGGCCGCTATCCGGTCGCGACCCAATTCAACCTCGACAGCACGGTGCGCATGGAAGGCCTCAACCTCGGCTACAAACAGGCGCTCACCTTCCTCCCGCGCTGGGCCCGCGGCGTGACCGTCTTCGTCAACGGCGCCTCCCAGCGCATCCTCGGGCCGCAGGGCTCCGGCAACTTCCCCGGCTTCGTGCCGCGCACCGCGAGCTGGGGCGTGAGCCTGAACCGCGAGCGCTACAGTCTGCGGGCCAATTGGAACTACCGCAGTCTGCAACGCCGCGCCGCCATCGCCGCCGGCCCCAGCATCGAACCCGGCACCTACACCTGGTGGTCGAAGCGCCTCTACCTCGACCTCAACGCCGAATACAACCTGACCAAACGCCTCGCGCTCTACGCCAGCATCCGCAACCTCGCCGATGCCCCCGATGACATCAAAGTCTTCGGCCCGAGCACGCCGGCCGTCGCCCGCTTCCGCACCCGCATCGAATACGGCTCGCTCTGGAGCTTCGGCCTCAAGGGCACGTTTTGATCCGCCCGCCGCGGCCGCCCCTCGGCGCAACGGGGGCCGCGCCAAAATCCTCGCCGCCCCCGTTGCGCCGCCGGCCGGGGCGGCAGGGTCCGGCATGCGGTCATGGGCCGCGCTTAGCCCGCATCAATCACACGTTCCTGAATAAATTCTTTTTCACCGAGCGCACCGAGTTTCGAACCGAGCTCACGGAGCCAAACACCTTGTCCGCTCGGT
>CAJAYO010000138.1 GCA_903948415.1 uncultured Opitutia bacterium
GGAGCGCGTTGACCTCAACGCGCTTCCCGCCTCACGGCCCGCTCGCCCTCGCCGCACCCTGCACCCGCGGTCCCGTACCATTCGGTCCATTCGTTCCATTCGCTCCATTCGTTCGGCTCGCTCGCGTTTCGCGCCGCCTGCGACTCGGTGCGGCCTTCCCCCGCCCCTCCTCCCACACTCGTGCCTCCTCCCGCACTCGTGCCTTGCGCTCGGGCAGCGGCTCCCTTTCGTTGACCGTGCTTTCGCCGCTTTCTCCCGCGGTTCCCTCCCCGCCCCCACCCTTCTCGGTTCGGCCCATGATCTGTCGTTTTTCCGTCCTCCGCGGCACCGCCGCGCATCGCCCCCGCGCTGCGTTCGCGGTCGTCGCCGCATTCCTGGCACTCGTCGTCCTCCCTCCGCCCGCGACCGCCGCCGCCCCGCCCACGGCGGACGCCGCCGACCCCTCCGCCCCCGTCAGCTACTGGAAACAAATCCGCCCCGTCTTCCAGGCCCACTGCCAGGGCTGTCACCAACCCGCCAAAAACAAGGGCGGCTACGTCATGACCGATTTCGCCCGCCTCCTCGCCGGCGGCGACAGCGGCGACCAGGCCGTCGTCCCCCACCAGCCCGCCAAAAGCGCGCTCGTCACGGCCATCACCCTGTTCGACGACGAAGCCGACATGCCGAAGGGCAAACCGCCCCTCGCCGCCACCGAGGTCGCCCTCATCGCCCAATGGATCGCCGAGGGCGCCCGGGACGATACCCCGAAAAACGCCGTCCAACACATCGACGCCGACCACCCGCCCGTCTACCAGCGCTCGCCCGCCATCACCTCGCTCGATTTCTCCCCCGATGGAAAACTCCTCGCCGTCGCCGGCTTTCACGAGGTGCTCCTCCACCACGCCGACGGCTCCGGTCTCGTTGCCCGCCTCATCGGCCTCGCGGAACGCATCGAGTCCGTGCGTTTCTCCCCCGACGGCACCCGCCTCGCCGTCTCCGGCGGCCTCCCCGCCCGCATGGGCGAAGTCCAAATCTGGAACGTCGCGCAACGCACCCTCGTCGTCTCCGTCCCCGTCGGCTTCGACACCGTTTACGGCGTGAGTTGGTCCCCCGACGGCAAGCTCGTCGCCTTCGGTTGCCCCGACAACAACCTCCGCGCCATCGACGCCGCCACCGGCGAAGCCGTCCTCCAACAGGGCTCCCACAGCGATTGGGTGCTCGGCACCATCTTCAGCCACGACGGCTCGCACCTCATCTCCGTCGGCCGCGACATGAGCACCAAACTCACCGAGGTCGAAACCCAGCGCTTCGTCGACAACATCAGCTCCATCACCCCCGGCGCCTTGCGCGGCGGCCTCCACGCCGTCGCCCGCCGCCCCGGCCGCGACGAGGTGCTCATCGGCGGCGCCGACGGCGTCCCGCAACTCTACCAGGTCTTCCGCCAGACCAAGCGCCGCATCGGCGACAACGCCAACCTCCTCCGCAAATTCCCCGCGATGGAGGGCCGCATCTTCGCCGTCAACTACAGCCCCGACGGCCAACTCCTCGCCGCCGCCTCCAGTTTCAACGGCCAAGGCTCCGTGCATCTCTACCCCGGCGAATTCGACACCAAGATCCCCGACCTCCTCCTCAAAGCCTACGCCGACAAAGTCGCCACCGCCTACTCAAAGGAGGAAAAAGCCGAAATCGAGCGCTTCACCACCGCCGAGGTAAAACTCCTCGCCGCGGCCCGATTCACCGGCGGCATCTACGCCCTCGCCTTCAGTCCCGACGGCCGCTACCTCGCCGCCGCCGGCGAAGACGGCCACGTCCGCCTTATCGCCACCGCCGACGGCACCGTCGCCAAAGACTTTATCCCCGTGCCCCTCGCCGCCGCGAAAAAGCTCACCCAACGCGAATGAACCCTTTCCCCTTTCTCCGCCGTAGCCTGCCTCGTGAGAGGCGGGACGGACTGCGCTTCCGTTTCCGCCATTCCCTGCTCTCACGACCAGGGCTACCTGAGATGAAAATTCACCCCCTCTTGGCTCTAATCGCCCTCCTCGGCGCCGCCGCCCTCACCGCGCCCTCCTTCGCCGCCACCCCTGCGATGGGCCCCACCCCCCCGGCCTTCGCCGCGAAAGAAGCCCTCCCGCCCGGCGCCAAAATCGCCTCCCTCGAAATCGCCCCCGCCGCCATCAGACTCCACGGCTGCTTCGACGCCGTCCAACTCCTCGTCACCGCCAAACTCGCCAACGGCGACACCGTCGACGTCACCCGCCTCGTCACCTACACCGTCGCCGCACCCTCCGCGTCGATCACGGCCACCGGCCAGGTCGCCCCCCTCGCCAACGGCACAACCTCGCTCACCGCCTCCCTCGCCGGCAAGTCCGCCCAGGCCGCCCTCGCGGTCGTCGCCTACGATCCCCACGCCCAAGTCGATTTCATCCGCGACGTAAATCCCGTCCTCGCCCAACTCGGTTGCAGCGCCGGCGCCTGTCACGGCGCCAAGGACGGCAAGGCCGGCTTCAAGCTCTCGCTCCGCGGCTACGACCCGATCTTTGACGTCCGCTCCCTCGTCGACGACCACGCCGGCCGCCGCATGAATTTCGCCTCGCCCGACGACTCCCTCATGTTGCTCAAGTCCACCGGCGCCGTCCCGCACGAGGGCGGCCAACGCACGAAATTCGACGACAAATACTATCGCATCATGCGCGCCTGGATCGCCGACGGCGCCAAGCTCGACCTCGCCACCCCGCGCGTCACCCGCATCGAAGTCACTCCCCAAAATCCCGTCCTCCAGGCCATCGGCGCCAAGCAGCAGATGCGCATCCTCGCCACCTACGCCGACGGCCGCCAACGCGACGTCACCGCCGAGGGCTTCATCGAATCCAGCAACCAGGACGTCGCCCTCACCGAACGCGGCGGCCTCGTCACCACGCTCCGCCGCGGCGAAGCTCCCATCCTCGCCCGTTACGAGGGCAATTACGCCGCCACCACCGTCACCGTCATGGGCGACCGCGCCGGCTTCGTCTGGAACGAGCCGGAAAAATGGAACCGCATCGACGGCTTCACCGCCGCCAAATGGCAGCGCCTCAAAATCCTCCCGTCCGGCCTCTGCACCGACGAGGAGTTTCTCCGCCGCATCTATCTCGACCTCACCGGCCTCCCGCCCACTGCCGCCGAGGTCCGCGAATTCCTCGCCGACCCCCGCCCGACCCGCGGGAAACGCGACGCCGTCATCGACCGCCTCATCGGCTCGCCCGACTACGTCGACCACTGGTCCAACAAATGGGCCGACCTCCTCCAGGTGAACCGCAAGTTCCTGGGCGAAGAGGGCGCGAAAGGTTTCCGCGACTGGATCCGCCAGGAAGTCGCCGCCAACACGCCCTACGATCAGTTCGCCCAAAAAATCCTCACCGCGACCGGCTCCAACCGCGAAAACCCCGCCGCGAGTTACTACAAAGTTCTCCGCACCCCCGCCGAGACCATGGAGAACACCACGCACCTGTTCCTCGCCACCCGCTTCAACTGCAACGCC
>CAJAYO010000139.1 GCA_903948415.1 uncultured Opitutia bacterium
ACCACTACCGCACTCGGCAAGACTCCCCTCGATGCCAAGGTGTTCAACCGGCAGCTCATGGACGAGATGGCGGTGGTCGACATGACGGAAATGTTGTCGAAGCTCGGCGGCCTCGGCTCCGCCATAATTTCCGGCGGCAACGAGGAATTCCGCGGTGAGCTCGAAGGCGACCGGCAGGACCCGAAGAGCATGACCATGCGCGGACTCACCATCAACAATCCCCGGCGCGACGGTTTCCTCCGCGCCGACACCGCGTTGATGGACTCGTTCGACGTCGAGCGGGTCGACGCGCTCGGCGGCTCCAACTCGCTGCTCTTCGGCTCCGGCGACGCCGGCGGTGTGATCACGACCAACTCCAAACGCGCCGCCCTCGGCCGCCCTCTGCGCGGCTCGCTCGCCGCCGGCGGAGACTCCGAAGGCAGCCGCCGCTACACCCTCGATGTCGGCGCCGGCTACAAATATTGGGGCTTTCGCATCAACGCGGTCCACGGCGACACCAAATATTTCCGCCCGGCCAATCGCCAATTAAACGAAGGCCTGACCCTCTCGACGACCGTTAGGCCCTGGAAGAACCTCGAGATCCGCGGCGAGTGGCGCCACCTGATCCGCGACACCACCTATCCCAACTCGGGCATCGTGCGCGCGCCGCTCACCCAACTCTTGCCCACCGGCGAACGCGTGGACAACCAGAGCACGCGCTACCTCGCGGCCTTTCCGAACGCGAGCGCGCTCACCGACGGACTCGTCGATGTCACGAAAGCGGATACGCTCTTCGGCCCTTATTACGCCTTTGCCTTCAAGAACCTCTCCAAATCCGTCGTCGCCGAAGCCAAGCTGGCCGAGGGCCTCGGTCTGCAGGTGCGCTACGGCCACGACGCGCGCGTCAACAACGCGCTGGCCCCGACGAACAACTCGATTTTCGCCCCCGGTGCCGCCGGCAACCTCTACACGGATCCCGCGACCGGCCAAGTCGGCACGAAGTGGGCGTTCAACATGAATTTCCCGGTGCTGAATCCCTTTCATACCGGAGCGCGCGGCTACCGCGCCGCCCTCGCCTACCAAAAGAAGCTCGGCCGGTGGGGCTCCCATCAAGCCAGTGCGTTTGTCCAAGACATGCAGTCCTGGACCAACCAGGACCAGTGGAGATATTACGAGGCCGACGCCTCTGGCAAAGCGCCCGTGAACCCCGCTTTGATCGGCGTGGCCGACTCCGGACGCATCCCTATCCCCTCGGTCTGGGTCCCCATCAATCCCACCGGGATTGTCGGGGGCCAGAAATGGCCCTTCTCCTCGCTCGTGCATCCCAACGGCAAGACCTACGTCTCACAGCCGCTGATCTTCGCCAACGCCGTCCCGCCCACGGCGGCCAACCCCCTCGGCCTCTCCGGTCCGATCAACCCGACCACCGGCGCGAGCACCGTCGGGGGCTACAGCCACGACGATGTCGACGAGCGCAGCCAGGGCTTCAGCCTCTTCAGCGAATGGTGGAAAGGCCGCATCGACACGATGGTCGGCTACCGGTCGGAGGAGGCAACCGGCCTCCGCACCAACACCGGCCTGAAGCGCGGCCCCATCTCCTACGACAGCCTGACGACCGGCGCCGTGGTCGATACCCCGCTGAAGGGCGTGCGCCTCTCGTTCAACTACGCCACCAACGCCAAGATCAACTTCGATACCACGCGCGACATCTACAACCAGCCCCTTCCGCCCGGCAAAGGCGTGAGCAAAGACATCGGCCTGAAGTTCGGGCTGTGGGAGGACCGCGTGTCGGGCAATTTCAACTACTACCAATCCGAGGCGCAGAATTTCACCGCCAACATCGGCAACCGGAACGACGTCGATCCCGACGGTATCAACGGTCGCAACGGCGGCCCCTCCTACACCTTCAGCAAGACGTCCGACGGCTACAACCTCTCGCTCTCCACGCGTCCGACCCGGGGCTGGGAAATCCGTGTCAACTTCGCCACCGCCAACGGAAGCGAGCGCACCGACGTCACCCTCCCGCAGTTTTACAACGATCAGTTCAACACCACCGCCGTCGGTGGCCAGACGGTCGTGGGCGTCCGCGCCGCTGCCGGCGGAGCCGTCACGCCTCTGCTGGTCCCCTCCGACCCGCGCAACCCGGCCTCGGCCCGCATTCCGCTCTCCCTCGCGATGATGAAGGATCCGGCCAGTCCTTACGCCGCGAGGCTCGACCTTGAGTCCGGCCAGATCCTCAACGCCGAAGATCTCGGCCTCCGCACCCCGGGCGTCGGCACGGCCGTCACGGGACTCCCGCTCAGCGACCACCAACTCGGCTTCGTCTCGCCCTCCGGCGGTTCGCTGATCGTCCGTCGGGCCGGCGAGAAAACCATCGGCTACGCCGAGCGGAGTTACAGCCTGATCAACCGCTACCAGTTTCACGAAGGGATACTCCGCGGGCTCGTCGTCGGCCTCAGCAGCAGCCTGCGCGACAATCAGCGCGCCTACATGTTCACCGACGCCGCCGACGCCAACAAACGAAAGATGTTTTACACGCCCGACCGCCTCCTGCACGACCTGTTCGCCGTCTACCGGTTCAAGCCACTGGGCAAGACGCGCACCACGCTGCAGATCAACATTTCCAATTTGATGGACGCCAATGAAGTTGTCTACCTCGTGCGCTCCACCAACGGCACGCTCCGCTACGCGCAATGGCTCAATTCCCCGCGCAAGTTGGGTGTCACCACGACGGTGAGCTTCTGAGACCCGGCAGCGTTTCCACCCTATGACCAATCCTCGATCGCTGCGCTGGGTCATCGGCGGGCTGCTCTTCTTTTCCACCGCGCTCAACTATCTCGACCGGCAG
This sequence comes from uncultured Opitutia bacterium, assembly GCA_903948415.1. Taxonomy (GTDB): domain Bacteria; phylum Verrucomicrobiota; class Verrucomicrobiia; order Opitutales; family Opitutaceae; genus GAS368. Next base: position 2,828 of record CAJAYO010000139.1, read on the forward strand.
GTGCTCTCGATTCTGGCGACCACGATCCAGGCCGACCTGAAGATCGACGATGTCGGCTACGCCAAGATCACGAGCTACTTTCTCCTGAGCTACACCATCATGTATGCGGTGAGCGGGCGGTTGGTGGATTTCTTGGGTACCCGGCTCAGCATGGTCCTCGCGGTCACCGGTTGGTCGCTCGCGGGCATGGTGCATGGCCTGGCGAGTTCGATCACCCAGTTGTCCGCCTGCCGGTTTCTCCTCGGCTCGTTTGAGGCGGCCAATTTTCCCGGCGGCGCCAAAGCGATCGCGGAGTGGTTCCCGCTCAAGGAACGCGCACTGGGCATGGGCATTCTCGGCGCCGGGGGCACGATCGGCGCGGTCGTGGCTTTCCCCCTGGTCACCTACCTGGCGCTGAACCACGGCTGGCGCATGGCGTTCGTGGTCGTCGGCGCGCTCGGCTTTCTGTGGGTGCTCGCTTGGCTGGCCGTCTTCAGACAGGTGCCGGCGCCAGCCACCGGGACACAGTCCGGCTCGACCGCGGGCGTCGCCCCTGCGGAAAAACCCTTCGGCTTGTGGGCGCTCTTGTCGTACCGCCGGACGTGGGGGTGCATTTTGGTCCGCATGTTTACCGACCCGATCATCTACTTCATCAGCTTTTGGGTGCCGAAATATCTGGCCGCGAATCACGGCTACACGCTCGCCGATATCGGCAAGTATGCGTGGATGCCCTTCGCGGCACTCTCCGTCGGCCAGATCGCCGGCGGCGCGTTCACCAGTTGGATCGT
>CAJAYO010000140.1 GCA_903948415.1 uncultured Opitutia bacterium
GGCGCCTGGGTCCTCCTCCAAATCGCCGCCGTTTCCTTCTCCCGGGCCGGCGGCGGCGGTCTCCCCGCCAGCCGCTACGGGGACATCGCCGCCCTCGGCCTCATCGTCTCCTTCGCCGCCCTCGCCGTTCTCGCCTCCGCCCACCCCGCCCGCCGCCGCACCTTCGCCGCCCTCGGCGCCCTCTTCGTCGCCCTCGCCGCCGTCTGCGTCGCCGTCGCCACCCGCGACGTCCTCGCCGGCCCCCTCCCCGACAAAAAGAAAGAAAGCCTCGCCGCCGAACGCAGCGTCCAAGCCTTCGTCCTCACCGACGACTACGCGACCTTCGCCCAATCCCCCCTCCCGTTTCCCCTCCCCGACTGGCTCGCGCGCATCCTCCGCCGCCCCGACATCCGCGCCGTCCTCCCCACCAGCGTCCGCGCCCCGCTTCGCCTCGAACATTTCTCGACCGCGCCCACTCCGCCCGCGCCCGACCTCTGGGAGCGCCGCACCCACAGCCTGACCACCCCCGGCGAATGGCGCAGCGCCCCGCTCCCGCCCGCCTCCCTCGCCTGGTGGAAAATCGAAACCACCGGCCCCGCCTTCGCCCCCGGCCCCGCCTCGCCCCCGCTCTCCCTCTCGCTTTCGTCCGCCGCCTCCTCCGCTTCCGCCATCGCGCCGACCCGCCCGCCCCACCCCGAGGAATGGCGCGCCGCCTACGTCCCCGCACCCCGCGGTCCCGCCACCCTCCTCGCCCGCACCGACGCCCCCGACCGCTGGCTCGCCTTCACCGAACCCGTCGAAATGTCGGCGCTCAGCTACCGCACCCGCCAACTCGCCCAGCACGGAACCTGGCTGCTCGTCGGCGGCCTCCTCGGCTGGCTCGCCCTCACCGCGCGCGCCGCGCGCCACCGCTAAGAGTTTGTCCTCCGCCCCGCGCTTCGCCGATCGTCCCTTCACCGCCATGTCCACCTCCCCTTACGTCCGTTCCCGTCCTGAGCCCTCCCCGACATGAGTTCCAGCGTCAAAGATCCTCGCGAGCTCCAGGCCATTTACGAACGACGTTTCAAAGAGGAACGGGTCGCTTACCGGGTTCGGCTTTGGCGCACGCTCGTCGCGTCGTTCTTTCAACCGATGATCCCGCCCGGCGCCGCCGTCCTGGATCTGGGCTGCGGCTACGGCGAGTTCATCAACCAGATCCGCTGCGGCTCCCGCTTCGCCATGGACCTCAACCCGAAGGCGGCGGAACACCTCGACCCCGCCGTGAAATTCCTCTTCCAGGACTGCTCCCTCCGCTGGGATCTGCCCGACCAGTCGCTCGACGTCGTCTTCACCAGCAATTTCTTCGAACACCTCCCCGATAAACTCGCCCTCAAGCTCACCCTGATCGAAGCAGCCCGCTGCTTGAAACCGGGTGGCCAACTCATCGCGCTCGGCCCCAACATCAAATTCGTCCAGGGCGCCTACTGGGATTTCTGGGATCACTTCCTCTCGCTCACCGAGCTCTCCCTCTCCGAAGCCCTCGACAACAACGGCTACCGCGTCGAGCGCGCCGTGCCCCGCTTCCTGCCCTACACCACCATCAACCAGCCCGCTTTCCCGATGGCCTTCGTCCGCCTCTACCTGCGCCTGCCGCTCCTCTGGCCTTGGTTCGGCCGCCAATTCCTCGTGGTGGCCCGCCGCCGCTGACGCGCGGATAAAGCCTTGTCGCACCCCGCCCGTTGCCCCGAACCTCCCCGCTTCGCATGAAGTTGTTCACGCTCCCGGCCCTCCTCGTCGCCGCCCTCCTCGGCGCGCTCGTCGTCGTGCCGTTCTTGCCCCTCGCGAAAACGTCCTCCGCCCTCTTCGCCCTCGAGGTCCGCCTGGCGTCCTCCGGCCCCGGTCAGATCGTCCTCTACTACGACTCCGGCGCCGGCATCAGCGAAGCCGCCGTCTCCCGCGTCAACCTCGTCAAGTCCCCCGAACCCGTCACCTACCGGCTCCCCCTCCCGCCCGGCACCTACCGCTCGTTCCGGTTCGACCCCATCGACCGCGAGGGCACCGTCCACCTCGCCTCCGTCCGCGTCGTCGGCCAGGGCTCCCGCCTCATCCGCGAACTCCCTTTCCGCGACCTCAAACCCGCCCAACACATCCAGTCCCTCCGCGAACGCGACGGCCGCCTCGAACTCATCGTCACCCCCGGCACCAACGACCCCCAGCTCGTCGTCGATTTCGCCCCACCCCTCGTCGTCGCCGCCACCTTCGCCGATCTCACCCACGGCTGGCTCCCCCGCTCCGCCGCCGTCTTCGCCGTCCTCGCCGCCCTCCTCTTCGGCCTCGACCGCGCCGCCCGCCTCCGCACCCGTCTCGCCGCGCTCGCCCCCGCCCTCGCCGCCCGCCCCGCCCGCGCCGTCGCCCTCCTCGCCGCCCTCGCGGTCCTCGCCAGCGCCTACCCCGTCGTCTTCCTCGGCCAAAGCTACGTCTCCCCCAACCTCGGCACCGTCCTCCTCTACGACGCCTACCCGACCCTCCCCGGCTATAAAAGCGGCCAAACCGTCGACGTCCGCGGCTCCGACGTCGGCGCCGTCATGTGGCAACATGTCCCGTTTTCCATGATGCAGCACCGCGCCCTCGCCCAGGGCGAGCTGCCGCTCTGGAACCGGTACAACGCCGGCGGCGTCCCCCTCCTCGCCCAGGGCCAGTCGATGTTCGGCGACCCCCTCCACCTCTTCGTCATCGCCGCCAACGGCGCCGCCTGGGCCTGGGACGCCAAATACCTCGTCGCCAAATGGCTCTTCGCCACCGCCCTCGGCCTCATCGTCCTCCGCCTCACCGTCCCCCGTCCCCTCTCCTCCCTCCCTTCGTCCGCCGTCCCTCCGTCCGCCGTCCTCCTCCCCGCCGCCCTCGTCACCCTCGCCGCCCCCTTCGTCGGCTTCTTCCTCTACCGCCTCAACCACCCCGCCGTCTTCAGCCTCTGTTACGCCCCCTGGGTGCTCTACTGCTGGTTGCGTGTCACCGAAGCCACGACGCCCGCCTCGACCGCTTCAACTTCGACTTCACAACTTCAACGGGCGCCCCGCGCGCCCACGGCGCGCTGGGCCCTCGCCCTCATCGTCGCCAACCTCGCCCTCATGAACAGCGGCACCGTGAAGGAAGCCTACATGCTGCTCCTCTGCCTCAACTTCTCCGGCGCCTGCCTCCTCCTCTCCTCCGCCGCCCCGCTCCGCACCCGCCTCACCAAACTCGCCGTCCTCGCTTGGGCCGGCCTCCTCTTCACCCTCCTCACCGCGCCCATCTGGGCCACCTTCCTCACCACCCTCCAATCCGCCTACACCGGCTACAACGCCGTCAGCGCCTTCCAAATCCAGCCCGCCCTCCTCCTCGGCGCCTTCGACGAACTCTTCTACCGCCCCCTCATGGCCGAGGAACGCACCTTCGACCCGTCCCTCAATTTCCTCCTCCTCCTCGGTCTCCTCTACTTCCTCGCGACCCTCCGCCACCACTTCGCCCACCGCGCCGCCATCGCTCTCGCCCTCAGCTCGCTCCTCCCCCTCTCCCTCGCCTTCGGCCTCATCCCGCCCGCCTGGATCGTCCAAATCCCCTTCCTCGCCAACATCGCCCACCTCGACAACACCTTCACCTGCGCCCTCATCGTCCTCTGGTCCATCCTCGCCGGCCTCGGCTTCGCCGCCGCCGTCCGCCGCCTCGGCACCCCCGCCGGCCGCGCCGACCTCATCACCGCCGGCCTCCTCCTCTTCGCCCTCGTCTTCGCCTGGATCGCCTTCCGCCAAGCCGCCCACCGCTCCCTCTTCGGCCCCAACACCACCTTCACCCCCCTCCTCCCCGGCCAGACCATTCCCGTCAGCCCCTTCGTCTGGACCACCCTCGCCCTCTTCCTCGCCGCCGCCGTCACCGCCGCCGTCACCGCCCACCGCGCGTTCGCCCGCCGCCGCCTCACCGCCGCCTCCGCCCTCCTCCTCGCCCTCTGCACCCTCGTCTTCCTCTGGCGCACCGGCCTCCACGCCCCCGCCGTCGGCTTCGACCCCTACACCGGTCACCTCACCGACCGCGTCAACTTCCACGCCAAATCCGAGGCCATGGCCTTCCTCCGCGCCGCCCAAACCCGCGAACCCGCCCGCGGCTTCGGCTTCCACGGCAACTTCCACCCGGGCTGGACCGGCGCCTACGGCCTCGAAACCATCCACGGCCCCGACGCCCTCGTGAACCCGTTCATGCGCGAACTCGTCACCGCCGCCCTCGCCCAGCCCGGCATCGAGCGCTGGTGGGACTGGCGCCTCTACGTCGACGTCGCCCACGCCGCCCTCGCCCGCCCGATCTTCGACGCCCTCAACGTCCGCTACTACCTCGACCTCCAAAGCGACCAGGGCGTCCTCGGCCGCGCCCTCAAGCTCGTCAAAACCGCCGACCTCGACATCTACGAAAGCCCCACCGCCTGGCCCCGCGCCTTCTTCACCGACCGCCTCGATACCTACGATCGCCCCGAGGAGTTCATCGCAAAACTCCGCACCGGCGACGGCCGCCCCTTCGCCGCCGCCCAGCGGCCCGAACTCGCCCGCACCCCCGCCCTCCTCGCTCTCCCCCGCGGCCTCACCGACCGCACCGTGACCCCCGCCTCCGCCTACGTCCTCACCGAAAACTCCACCACCTTCACCGTCCGCGCCCCCTCCGCCGGCGTCGTCGTCCTCAACGAGGTCTTCTGGCCCGGCGATTTCCGCGCCGAGGTAAATGGCCAAAAATCCCCCGTCCTCCGCCTCAACCACACCTTCAAAGGCGTCACCGTCGACGCCCCCGGCGACTACCGCATCACCCTCCGCTACGTTCCCAAAAACTGGCCGCGCAACCTCGCCCTCTGCGCCACCGGCGCCGTCCTCCTCCTCCTCACCCTCGTCCTCGCGCTCCGTCCCGCGCGCCGCGCATGACCGCCTCCGCCCGCCCCGCGCCCACCGCCCCGGTCTGCCGCGCCTGCGGCTCCCCCGACCTCGTTCTTCGCGGCAAAAAATCCGGCGAATTCATCCGCACCGAATTCGCCTTCCACCGCTGCCGCGCCTGCGAACTCCTCTTCGTCGAACCCTTCTCCGGCTTCGAAATCTACAACGACGCCTACTACCGCGGCGCCGGCCCCGACCCCTTCGTCGACTACGAAACCGAATACCGCGACTACCGCCGCACCGACCGCGCCCTCGAATTCGCCGACCTCGCCCGCCTCGCCGAAGCCCATCTCGTCGCGTCTGCCCCGTCTTCCCCCGCCCCCCTCGCCTGGCTCGACTTCGGCTGCGGCGCCGGCGGCTTCCTCAAATTCCTCCGCGAACGCGCCACCTTCGCCGGCCGCCCCCTCGCCCTCACCGGCCACGACGTCGGCTCCTACGCCGAACTCCTCCGCTCCACCGACGGCTTCCGCATCCTCGACTTCGCCGCCATCACCCGCGAGCCCTCCGCCCAGTTCGACGTCATCAGTCTCATCGAGGTCATCGAACACCTCCCCGAACCCGCCGCCACGATCGCCCTCGTCTCCCGCCTCCTCAAACCCGGCGGCCTTCTCCTCCTCACCACCGGCAACCTCGACAGCCCCGTCGCCCGCCGCCACGGGATTCATTACCGCTACTGCGCCCCCGAGATTCACGTCAGCCTCTTCAACCCCCGCTGCCTCGCCCGCCTCTACGCCGCCCACGGCCTCACCCCGCTCCCCGTCCGCTACGACGGCACCGTGGTCTTCAAAGTCGTCAAAAGCCTCCGCCACCGCCCCGTCCTCCGCGCCGTCGCCCGCCTCGCCCTCCACTTCCCGCCCTTCGTCCGCCTCGTCGACCACCTCTACGGCGTCTCCGCCATGCCCTGCGCCGTCAAACCCGGCCGCGCGGACGGCCCGACCCCTTCCCCGGGACGGCCCGTGCTTCATTAGTGTTTATTCGTGCCCATTAGTGGTTCATTCCCTCCGTCCCCGCAATGCCGTCCTCGCCTCTCCCTCACCCGCCCATCGTCAACGGCACCCTCTCCGTCATCGTTCCCATTTACAACGAGGCCGCGACCGTCCGCCAATCCCTCGACGCCATCCTCGCCAAACAGGTCCCCGGCTGGACGCTCCAGATCATTCTGATCGAGAGCAACTCCTCCGACGGCACGCGCCCCATCGTCCAGACCTACGCCGCCCACCCGCGCGTCAAACTCCTCCTCGAAGACCGCCCCCGCGGCAAAGGCCACGCTGTCCGCGCCGGCCTCGCCCAGGCCACCGGCGACGTCATCCTCATCCAGGACGCCGACCTCGAGTATGACCTTAACGACTACGACATCCTCCTCGCCCCCCTCGCCGCCGGCCGCCAGGAATTCGTCCTCGGCTCGCGCCACGGCGAAGGCGGCTGGGCCATCCGCAAATTCTCCGACCAACCCGTCCAGGCCCTCATCCTCAATCTCGCGCACTGGGGCTTCACGCTCCTCATCAACGTGTCGCTCCTCATCTGGCTGAAAGACCCGTTCACGATGTATAAGGTCTTCCGCCGCGACTGCCTCGAGGGCCTGACCTTCGAGTGCAACCGCTTCGACTTCGACTGGGAGCTCCTCATGAAGCTCGTCCGCAAGGGCCACCGCCCCATCGAAATTCCCATCAGCTACAAATCGCGCTCCTTCAAGGAGGGCAAAAAAATCTCCATGTTCCGCGACCCCCTCACCTGGCTCTGGGCCGTCGTCAAATACCGCTTCGTCAAACTCTGAGCCCGTTCCGCGGTGGAGCGCGTTGACCTCAACGCGCTTTCGCCTCCTCGCTCACCGTCCCTGATTTTATCCGCGTCATCCGCGTAATCCGCGGTCAAAAAACTCCGCCTCCTTTTCTGTCTCCGTCGTCTCCGTCGCCTCCGTCCCCTCCGTCCCCTCAGTCGTCTCCGTCCCCTCCGTCCCCTCCGTCGTCTCCGAGA
>CAJAYO010000141.1 GCA_903948415.1 uncultured Opitutia bacterium
CCCTCGCGGGCGAGGCGGTCGAGGTGCGGAGTGTTCAACCACGGGTGACCGTGCGAGGAGAGATCGCCCCAGCCCCAGTCGTCGGCGAAGAGGAAGACGACGTTGGGTTTCGACGCCGCCGCGCAGAAGGCCGAGCTGAGGATCCAGAGCGCAAGGAGGAGGGACGGTTTCATGGGATGATCCGGCTATTTGGCGATGGCGCCCGGCTCCGCGGCGGCGGATTTCTTCCGGCCCTTCGCATTCCCCGCCGGCGCCGTCGCGTCGTCGTGCTGGCCGAACTTCGCGCGCTGGTCGCGCTGGTGGCGGTCGGTGCGGGTGAACGTGCCCTCCCGCACCGGTGCGTGGGCCTGCGCCGCGAGCGCGGTGAGCTTGGCGAGCATGCCCGGATTCGTTTTCGCGAGATCCTTTGATTCGCCCGGGTCGGCGGCGAGGTCGTAGAGTTCCCACGCCGCGTTGCTCTTGGGCCGAACGGCCCGCCAGGGGCCTTGGCGGATCGCGGTCCATTGGTTGATTTCCCAATAAAGATACGCGTGCTGCGGCTGCGCGCGCCCCGCCGCTTTCGCGCCGAGCAGTTCGGGCAGAAGACTGAGGCCATCCACGTCCGCGGGCGCCTTGGCTCCGGTGACCTCGGCCACCGTCGGGAGAATGTCCGGGAAATAGCCGAGATGCTCGCTCACGCGGCCCGGCGCGATTTTGCCCGGCCAGCGGGCGATGAAGGGGACGCGCAATCCGCCCTCGTAGAGCGTGCCCTTTTTGCCGCGATATTCGACGCCCGTGGCCGGATGCCGGTTGGCGCTGTGAAGGCCGCGCGGATGCTCGGCGGAGGTGAAGTAATCGGCGCCGCCATTGTCGCCGCTGAAAAAGACGAGCGTGTTGTCGTCGAGGCCGAGCTCCTTGAGCAAAGCGAGCACTTCGCCGACGTGGCGGTCCATCATCGTGACCATCGCGGCGTAACGCCGTGCGGGCTCGGGCCACGGCTTGTCCCGGTAAAGCGCCCACGCGGAGTCGCTGTCCGGAAGGTCGAAATTGCCGTGCGGTGGCGTGTAGGGCAGGTAGGCGAAGAAGGGCTGGTCCTGGTGGGCGCGGATGAATTTCAGCGCCGCCTCGTGGATGACGTAGTGCGAGTAGGTCTGGCCGGCGCTGCCGCCCCGGTTGCCCGCGAGCGGCACTTCCTCGCTGTTGCGGATGAGGTAGGGTGGGAAATAGGTGTGCGCGTGGACCTGGTCGTAGTAGCCGAGGAACTCATCGAATCCGTGCTGCTCGGGGACGCCCGTCGAGTCGCGCCCGCCGCAGCCCCACTTGCCGAAGCCGCCGGTCGCGTAGCCCAGCGGCTTGAGGATCGAGGCGATGGTCGTCTCGTCGGCGCGCAGGGGAGTGCCGCCGCCATTCGCGCGCACGGAGGTGTGCCCGCTGTGTTTGCCGGTGAGGAAGGAGCACCGCGTCGGCGCGCACACGGAGGAACCGGCGAAGAGATGGCGAAACACGACGCCCTCCTTCGCCATGCGATCGAGGTGGGGCGTCTGGATGGTCGTCCCGCCCATGAACCCCGGCTCATAGTAGCCAAGTTCGTCGGCCATGATATAGATGACGTTGGGCTTCGCGGCCTCGGCGCGGTGGAGCCCGGCGAGCAGCAGGACGATGAAGCAGAGGGTGCGCTGCAGGGATGACTTCATGGTTGATAGGAAAGGGGAGGGGACAGGCGCGCGGCTCACGGGGCTCTCCTCGGTCCGGGCTAGTTCGAACGTTCCTGGGAGAAAACGTCGCCGCTAGGTTGGGTGGGCAGCGTCGCGTGCCAAGCGGCGAGTTTCTGGCGGAGTTGGGCGACCACGGCGGGATGCGATGGGCTGAGGTCCGTTTTTTCCATCGGATCCTGCTGGAGATCGTAGAGCGCGACGTGGTCCTGTTTACGGCTGACGAGCAGTTTCCAGTGAGCGTCGACGACGACGTGGGCGGCCCAGTGATCGGGCGCGTCTTTGCGCGGCGGCCAGTTCGCGTCGATCCGCCAGAAGAGCGGTTGGCTGCGCGAAGGGGCGGCGCGGCCCTTGAGCGTGGCGACCTGGCTGACGCCGTCGGGGACGTAGGCGGGTGGCGGCTGGGCGCCGGCGATTTCGCAGAACGTCGGCAACAGATCCACGGCGGAGAGGAGCGAGGTGCGGTCGATCTGGCCCGCCGGGATCTGGCCGGGCCAGCGGGCGATGAAGGGCACGTTGATCCCGCCCTCGAACAAGGAGCCCTTGTAGCCTTTCCGACCGGCTGTGATTCCCTTGGCCGCCGCGATGCCCCAGCCCGCGCCGGTGGCGGTATCGTAGGACAAATCGAGCTTCGCCCCGGCGCCACCGCGGGCGGGTCCGTTGTCGGAACTGAAAATCACCAGCGTGTTCTCCGTCAGTTTCAGCCGGTCCAGCGCGGACAGGACCTCGCCGATGCGGTCATCGGCGTGGGAGATCACGGAGGCGTAGATCTGGTCTTCGCGGCTCTTCAGGTCGCGGAATCGCCACTCGTATTTGGGCACCGTGTGAAAGGGCGTGTGCGGCTCGTGAATCCACAGGTTGATGAAAAAGGGCTTTTTTGCCTCCGCGCTCTTTTCGATAAAGGCAATCGCGCGGGTGGCGTCCTCATGCACGGGGATCTGCTCCCCGGCGCAGTTGAAGGCGCCGTAGTCGTCGTAGCCGTAAACTTTCGGCAGGGGCGAATCCGGGATCATGTCATTCGCAAGATGCCATTTGCCGTAGTGGGCCGTCGCGTAGCCGGCGGACTGGAGCATCCGCGGCAGCGTCGGCGTCTGGGGGTCGAGCCAGTCGGGCATGTTGCGCTGGGCGTTGTTTTTCACCCAGGCGAAGTGGCCGTCGATGTTGTAGCGGGCGGGAAAATGCCCGGTCAGGACGGCGGTCCGGCTGGGCGAACACACGCCGCTTGCGACGGTGAACCGGTGGAAGTCCGTGCCCTCCCGGGCCAGCCGGTCGATGTTCGGGGTCTTCACATACGGGTGGCCGTGACACGACAGGTCGCCCCAGCCCCAGTCGTCGGCGAAGATGAAGACGATGTTGGGCTTTGGCGCAGAGACCGCCGCCGAGACCGGCCGCAGCAGAACAAACGAGATGTGGACAAGGGCCCGAAAGATGTGCATGAGGGGAAGGACGGGGTGGGAGGTCAGGGAAGGTTGGTGACGACGGCGTAGTAGGCGCCGACCTCATGGCCGTCGGCGGTCTGGAAGACGGGGGCGAGTTGGTGGGAGCCGGCGGCGAGCGTGGTCGTGAAGGCAACGGCGGTGTCGGTCGCACGGACGGGCGAGGAGGCGAGGTCGCGACCGTTGACGCGGAGCGTGGCGGTGGTCGCGGGGATCGCGACGCCGGGGCGGGCGCGGAAGGCGATATCGGAGCCGGGGACC
>CAJAYO010000142.1 GCA_903948415.1 uncultured Opitutia bacterium
CGGAAGATGACCTCCGTCCTCAAAAAGAGCTACCGCCCCATCGCCGCCAACCGCAAGGTCTACGATCAACTCTACGCGCTCTACCGCACGACCCACGATGCCTTCGGCGGCGTCAACAAATCCTCCGATCTCTCCCGCGTCATGAAGGACCTCCTGGGGCTCAAGGCCGCCGCCCACGCCTGATGTTTTTTTCTCACGGTCTTTCCGTGCTGAAATTTTCCTCCCGGACGTGATCGCACTCGCCTCTCCCGAAATCGGGTGCGTCACCGGCAGCCCGCACCATTACGGGCCGGAAACGCTCGCCCAGGTTGCCCGGAATTCGCCGACCATCGTCGACGGCCTCGGCGCAGCGAAACGCCTCCGGCTGAAGCTCGTCTTCAAGCCCGTCCTCAAGACGCCCGACGAGATCCGCGCGCTCGGCCTCGAGGCCAACCGCGACAGCCACTGCGCCGGCCTCGTGCTCTGGATACAGACGTTTTCGCCGTCGAAAATGGGGATCGGCGGCCTCACCGCCCTGCGCAAGCCGTTTGTCCACCTGCACCCCCAGTTCAATCGCGACCTGCCGTGGGCGACGATCGACATGGATTTCGTGAACCTGCACCAGTCCGCGCACGGCGACCGCGGGGCGGGGTTCCGCCACACGCGCCTCCGACTCAATCGCAAGGTTCTCCACGGTCGCTGGCAGGACCCCGAGGTGCAGGACCGGCTCGCGACCGGGATGCGCGCGGCGCGGGCCTGGCACGACACCCAGGGCGCGAAGTTCGCCCGGTTCGGCGACACCATGCGCCAGGTCGCCGGCACCGAGGGCGACAAAGTTTCCGCCGAGATTCGTTTCGGCTACGCCGTCAATGGCGACGGGGTGGGCGATTTCGTCAAATGGGTCGATGCCGTCAGCGAGACCGCCATTACCGGCCCGACCGCCGACGACGAGTCGCGCGACACCGTCGCGAAAGCGCTGCGCCGCGGGGGCGACCGGCACGATTCGTGGCGTGCGGGTGCGCGCCAGGGCATCGAACCGGTCGTGATCAACGCCGACACGCGGCTGGCCGAATTCAAACAGACATTGCGCAACAACGAAGTTTACTCCTATCTGGCGCCGGGACGCCGCGCCTGAACCATGCTCACCGAACTCAAACGCGAAGCTTACGAGGCCAACATGGCGTTGGCGCAACACGGCCTGATCAATCTCACCTTCGGCAACGCGTCGGCGATCGACCGGCGCAAGGGTATCTTCGCCATCAAGCCGAGCGGCGTCGCCTACGCGGCGCTAGCCCCGTCCGACATGGTGCTGGTCGATCTCGCGGGCAAGAAAGTGGAAGGGGACCTGAAGCCTTCATCCGACTCGCCGACCCACCGCCGGCTCTATCTCGGTTTCAAGAAAATCGGCGGCGTGGTGCACACCCATTCCTCGCATGCCACGGCGTTCGCCCAGGCCGGACTGGCGATCCCGATCTTCGGCACCACGCATGCCGATTATTTTTACGGGGACGTTCCGGTCACCCGGAAGCTCACCTCGCTTGAAATTGAGGGCTCCTACGAGTGGGAAACCGGGGCGGTGATCATCGAGCGCTTCCTGGCGGACGATCTCGACCCGCTGGATTATCCCGGCGTGCTCGTGAACCGCCACGCGCCCTTCACGTGGGGAACGACCGTCGCCAAGGCGGTCGAGGCCGCCGTCGCCGTCGAGTGCATCGCGCACATGGCGATCATGTCGCTGGAGCTCGCGCCCCGCTTGAAGCCCATCGAGCCGGAGTTGCTCGACAAACATTTTGGGCGCAAACACGGCCCCGGCGCCTACTACGGGCAGGACAAGGCCTGAACCGACCGCACTGCCGAAACCGGCGGGTGCGGATCAGTTTTCTTCGTCGACCGGGCGGTCGAGTTCATCGCGGCATTCCGCGATCACCCGCAGCCAGATTTCCCGCAGATCAAACATCCGGGGCAGGGCGCCGTCGCGCCAAGGTCCGACCACCGCATGCTGCACGGCTTGCTCCGAGTTGAGGAGCGCCAGCGAGCCGTTGAGGGCGCTCATGGAGCGTTTGAAGAGACTCACGGCCATCGCGTAGTCGCCAAAATCCAGCGCGTGGATGGCCTGCACCGCATGTTCTTCGCCCCGGTTTAGCGAAACGAGGAGAGCAACGGCGAGCGGTTGCGGCACCTGCGAGCCGTCGAGCGCCCGTGCCTCCCAGGATTGGCGCAGGCCCAGAAAAATCGCCTTGGTCGCGATGAAAATGGGGTTCTTGTGCACGGTGTAGACCTCGTCGTCATCGTCGTCGAAGTCGTCGTCGTCATCGGCGCCGTCGTTCGCGGGATTGGCCGCGTCGGCGTCTTCACTCCAGTCGCCCTGGCCCCAGCCCATCTTGGCCGCGACCGTGTCGATGCGCTCGGGATCGCCGTGCGCGGCTTCGTAGAAGCCCAGATAGCGGTGGACGGCCCCGTCCTGCTCACGGAGGTAGCGTTCCCAGTCGAATTCGTTCCACGCCAACTCGCCGCGGTCGTCGCCGTCGTTCTCCTGACTGCCGTCAGAATTGAAGTTGCTCATTCGTTGGCGGGAACTCAGTGCGCGCTTCCGCGAAACGCAAATAAAATTCCCGCTGATGCCCTGGGCCGCATTTTGCGGGTTGAACCGCGGCGTGCCGCGGCCCTAACGTCGCGCCCTCTCGCATGGCTGACGTTTACCACGAAACAGTTTACTTTACCGGCCACGTGCAAGGCGTGGGCTTTCGCTACGCGGCCCTGCAGATCGCCAAGGAGTTTGAGGTGGCGGGATTCGCCTGCAATCTGCCGGACGGTCGCGTGCAGTTGGAGGCCGAGGGGCGGGCGAGCGAGGTCGCCGCTTTTATCGTGGGCGTCGAGGAACGCATGCATGGCTTTGTGCGCAAGACCGAGCGCTCGTCGTCCACGCGCGCACCGCAGTTCAGCGGCTTCACGATCAAATGAGTGCCGGCCTATCCGGGACGCCGGCCATCGAGTTGCGCGGCTTGGTCAAAGACTTCGCGGTTGGCCTGCGCGGCGTGAAACTCCGGGCGGTTGACCACCTCAGTCTGCGCGTCGAGCCCGGCCAGGTTTACGGGCTGCTCGGGCCCAACGGCTCCGGCAAGAGCACGACCATCAAGATCATTCTCGGTCTGCTCGAGCCGACGGCGGGCGAGTGCACCGTGTTCGGCGTGCCCGGCGGGCGCGTCGAGGCGCGGCTGGCCGTCGGCTACCTGCCCGAGTCGCCCTATTTCTACCGCCACCTCACCGGCCGGGAACTCGTGCAGTTCTACGCGCGCATCTGCGGTCTCTCCGGCGCCCTGTTGCCGGCGCGCGTGGCCGAAGTCATCGGCTGGGTCGGACTCACCGAAGCCGCGGACCGCCGCATCGGGACGTATTCAAAGGGCATGCTCCAGCGGATCGGCCTCGCGCAGGCCCTCGTGCACGACCCCCGGCTCGTGATCCTCGACGAGCCCACGGCCGGCGTCGATCCGGTCGGCGCCGCGGCGATTTCCGCGCTGATTCTCAAGCTCAAGGCGCAGGGCAAAACCGTGCTGATCACGTCGCACCTGTTGGCCCAGATCGAAGACATTTGCGACCGCGTCGCCATTCTCGACCGGGGGCAGCTGATTTTGGAGGGCGCGGTGCGGGAGCTCGTCGGCGTGGCCGACCGGCAGGCCCTCGTCGTCGAACAGCTTTCCGCCGAGCAACTCGGTGAACTGCGGGTGTGGCTCGCGGCGCGCGGCCGCACGCTCGAATCGGTGGAAGCGCCCCGCGCCCGGCTCGACCGGATCTTTCTCGACCACGTGGGACGGCCGGCCCCGGCGAAGAAGGAGGGCGGCCCATGACCCGCGTGCCGTTTTCATTTACGCGGGCGCGCTTGATCGGGCAGAACACGCTGCTCGAGGCGTCCCGACAAAAACTCTTCAGCTTCCTGCTGCTGCTCGCGCTCAGTCTGGTGGCCGGAGCGCAGTGGTTTCGCGATTTCAACTTCGGCGCACCGGAGCTGAAGTTTCTGGCCGACCTCGGTTTCGGCGCGATGGCCTTTTTCGGTGCCGCGCTGACCGTCGCGGCCACCGCGCAGCTGTTTTTCAGCGAAATCGAAAATCGCACCGCGCTTACCCTGCTCGCGAAGCCGGTGTGGCGCGCGGAGTTCATCCTCGGAAAATATCTCGGCATCGCGGCCGTGGCCGCGGTGTTCTGTGCGCTGCTCACGGGACTGCTGGCGGGGGTGCTCTGGGCGCGCGAGGGCTCGCTCCTGGCCGAGTTTCCCGAGGCCTTTCCCCAGGGACGCACCTTGCACCTCGCCGATCTCGCGGCGGCCGGGTATTTGCAGTGGCTCAAGCTGGCGGTGCTCGCGGCGTTCACGTTGCTCGTCGCCACCTTTTCCCAGACGCAGCTCTACACGGTCGTGACCGGATTTTTCGTGCTGGTGATCTGTCACCTCCAATATCTCGCCCAGGACGCGTATGCCCGCGGCAGCTCCGTGGTCGCCCGCGCCGTGGCGGGGGTGATCGGGCTGTTGTTTCCCAATTTTCAGCTCTTCAACCTGGCCGAGAACGTGGGTGCTGGCGTGGCCGTGCCGTGGGACCGGGTCGCCCACGTGAGCGTCTACGCCCTCGGCTATGTCGTCGCGGCCGGTGCGCTCGCGGTCTACAGTTTCCGCAAACGTGAGATCTAGGCTGCTGGCGTTTGCGGTGATCATCGGCGGGCTCGCGCTGGCGGGCGCGGTGCTGCGGCTCGTCGAAGCGCCGCTGTGGAGCGTGTTGCGCGCCGAACAGCCCGCGCTGCGACTCGACTCGGCCGGTGCGGCGGCGGGGCAGGGGGTGACGCTCGGCCTGCTCGGGGGATTTCGCGCCATCGTCGCCGACTTCACGTGGCTCCGCCTGCATGTGCTCTGGGAGCAACGCGACCTGCCCGCGACCGACACGTTGCTGCGCCTCGTCACCGCCGTTGATCCGCGCCCGCTCTATTTCTGGGTCAACGGGGCTCGGATCATCGCGTTCGACATGACGGCCTGGCGGATCGACACGGCGGGCGGCTACGATGCCGCGCCGAAGGCCCAGCAGGAACGGATTGGGGCGGAGCAGGCCCGGCTCGCGATCCGCCGGCTCGACGAGGCGATGACGTTTCACCCGGCGAACGCGGCGCTGTGGGTCGAGCGCGCCAATATTGAACTCAACCGGCTGCACGACGTCGCCGCCGCGGCGGCGAGCTACCGCCGCGCGTGGGAGCAGCCCGGTGGTCCCGATTATGCGGCCCGGTTGCACGCCGAGTTACTCAAGCGCCTCGGACGAAAGGCCGAGGCGCTGGCGTGGCTGGTCCAACTCCACCCGCAGCTGCCGGTGGGTGACGAAGCGACGGAGATCGTGCTGGGCCGCATCCGGGATCTGGAAAAAGACCTGCAGGTGCCCGCAGCGCGATCCTATCGGCCGGCGCCGGGCGGCAGATGAACCTTTGACAGCGCGTTCATGCCCCGGCTTGTTCGCCCGGGGCCTTGGCCCCCACTTCAATGACCGCCAATCTGCCGTTTCTCCTGCTTGCGATCACGCTCCTCTGGTTTCCTCGCCAGTGGTTGCGGCTGGGTTCCGTGTTCAAGCGCCGCCGCAGTGTCGAGGCCAGTCGCAAGGCCACGGAGCCGTGGAACAACCGCGAACCCGGCGATCCGCGGGTGAATTTTGGCACCGAATTTTCCAAGTTCCGCAATTACCTCGATCTGCTCCGCGCCGCGGCGGGCAGTTTGGCGCTGTCCGGTGGCCTGGGGTTCGCCCCGAGTCTGGGCGTCGCCGATGGGGCCCCCCGCAACCTGGCCTACGCGGTGATGGCCGTGCACGCGCTGATCCTGCTCGTCGGATTGCTGGTCCAGACGGTGCGTTACGAGAAGCGGCGGTTCACGTTTTATCCCGCGATTTTCTTCATCGCGGGGTTGTCGGTTGGCCTGTGCGACCCGCGGTCCGCGGCCTTTGCGTTCGCTCTCATCTGGTCCATCAACGCGGCGTTTGGTAACGCGCAGGCTTTTCTGACCGGCTACGCCGTATTGATTGCCCTGTTCGGTCATTTGTTTTCCCGGTTGGGCGATCTCTCGGTCATTTACGCCGCTTTTTTGTGTTTTCTGCCGGTGTTGCTCAGCCTGCTGGCAAACCGCCCGCTCGTGATTTTTAGCCGCAAGGGCACGCACGCGGCGAAGTGACTGTGACGGCGACGCGCTTGCAGATTTGGCTCGCGGCCACCCGCCCGCGCACGCTGCCGGCGGCGGTGGCCCCGGTGTTGGTCGGTTCGGCCCTCGCTTGGCGCGACGGGAAAGGGGACGGCGCGGCCGCGGGACTTTGTCTCGCCTTTGCGGTGCTGGTGCAGATCGGCACGAATTTCGCCAACGACTACTACGACTTCGTCAACGGCGCCGACACGGTGGCGCGGGTCGGGCCGCGGCGCGCGGTCGCCTCGGGGCTGATTGCGCCGGCCACGATGAAAGGCGCGATGTGGGCCGTCTTCGCCGCGGCGTTCTTGAGCGGGCTCGCGCTTGTGGCGTGGGGCGGCCCGTGGCTGATCGCCGTCGGCGTGGCGAGCATCCTCTGCGGCGTCGCCTACACCGGCGGTCCTTTTCCGCTCGGCTATCACGGGCTCGGCGACCTGTTCGTGTTTCTCTTTTTCGGTCTCGTGGCGGTTGGCGCGACCTACTTCGTGCAGGCGGGAACCGTCACCGCCGACGCGTGGCTGGCGGCCGTGCCCATCGGCCTGCTGGCGGCGAATATTCTCGTCGTAAACAACTATCGCGACGTCGAGACCGACCGGGTGGCGGGCAAGCGCACGCTGGTCGTCCGCTTCGGCCGCCGGTTTGCGCGCGCGCAATTCGCCGGCTCGCTCGCGGTCGCGCTGGTGGTGCCGTTGGTCTTTCTGGCCCGCGGGCACCCCGCGGCCAGTCTGCTCCCGTTACTGCTCACCCCGCTCGCGTGGTCGCACGGGCGGCGGTTGCGCGACAGCAAAACGCCCAGCGAGCTGATTGCTCTGCTGGGCGACACGGGAATCTTGCTGGCGCTTTACGCCACGTTGCTGGCCGCCGGATTCGCGGCCGGGCGGATCGTTTAGACGTGGGCGGCGACTTTCGCCTTGAGCGCGGCCTTCGGCATCATGCCGACGAGCGTCTCGGCGACGGAACCGCCCTTGAAGAGGATCATCGTGGGGATGGCGCGGACGCCATACTCGACGGCGATGCCGTCGTTCTCGTCGATGTTGACCTTGACGATCTTCAACTTGCCGTCGAGTTCCGCGGCGAGCTCCTCAAGGATGGGGGCGATGGCCTTGCACGGTCCGCACCACGGCGCCCAGAAATCAACCAGGACGGGAGTCGTGGCCGACGTGATGGCGGACTTGAAGGTATCGGTGGTCAGGTTGGCGATTTTTTCGGACATGATGGATTAGAGATTGAGGAATAAGAGACCGGTAAAGAGCAAAGAAGCAACCGCGGCCACGCCGCACAGGCCGACGATCCACGACGGCAGTTCGTCGGCCGGCACGGCGCCGGGGGTGGGGCGGGGGGCGGTGGGCGCGGGCATCAGCGCGGCGTGGACTTGTGCAGGATCTCGGCGAGTTCGTCGGGTTCCACCTGATGCAGCTGTTTGCGGCGCGACTTCAGTTCCTCGAACGTCTTCATCGCCGTCTCGGTCATGCGGCCGTGGGTCTCGTCCGAACCGCCCACGATGGCGAACTGCTCCCCGGTGGTGACCCGCTTGTGGCCATCCTCGTTGTCGAGGCCGATGCCCAGGAGCGCGGCAGGGGGGGCGGGTTTCTTTTTCTTTTTGCTCACGCAGTCACGGTGCTGGCCGCCACGACGGTTTCAAGCGGGTTTTCCGCCACCGCCTCGATCATGATGTCGGTAAACGCCTCGTTTTGGCGGATGCGCAGTTTCGCGAGGCGGGTGAGTTCGAGCATCGCCAGGAACGTCGCCACGAGGCGGCGCAGCGTCACGCCTTCGGGAAAGAGCTGCGAGAAGACGAGGTGTTTTTCGGTGCGCATCTTCAGCAGCAGCCATTCCATCTGATCGGAGACCGTCGTCTGTTCGTCGTGGATCTCGCCGACCACCAGTTTTTCCGCGAGCCGGCGGAGCACGATGTTGAAGGAGTTCCAGAGTTCGATGCGGTCCACGCCCTTCAACGGCCGTTCGCCGTCGGAGAGCGACAGATCGGAGATGAAGCGCTCCATCAGGTTCTGGCGGGTGACGGCGAGTTCGGCGAGCTGGGCGGCGGCCTCCTTGAATTTCTTGTATTGGAGCAGCTGGTGCACGAGTTCCCAGCGGGGATCCATCTCCTCTTCGTCGAGGTTCGGGTCGACGGCGTGCAGGCCCTTGGGCAGGAGCAGACGGCTTTTGATTTCCATCAGCGTGGCCGCCATCACGAAAAATTCGCCCGCCACGTCGAGATCGAGCTGCTGCATCGCCTTGAGCGCATCGATGTATTGCCGGGTGACCGACTCGATCGGGATGTCGTAGATATCGAGCTCATTCTTGCGGATGAGGAACAGCAACAGGTCGAGCGGGCCTTCAAAGACCTGGAGTTTGATGCGATAGTCGGAGTCGATTGCCACGGTCGGGCGATGGTTGGGGCGCGACGGGGAGCGGCAAGGGCAAAAGTCAGCCCGGCCGCGCCGCCGCGAACGCTACGGCTTGCGGGTGCGGAACGGCAGTGTCGGGCCGCCGGCGTGATGACGCCAGAACCACCGGGCCATCGCGGGCAGAAGAATGATCGCACCGATCATGTTCACGAGAAACATGAACGTCAGGAGCAGGCCCATGTCCGCCTGAAATTTCAGATTGGAGAAAAGCCAGGTGCTTACGCCGATGGCGAGGGTCAGGCCGGTAAAGACCACGGCGGTGCCGGTGTCCTTGAACGCCTCGAACATCGCATCCTCGAAATACTCGCCGTCCTTCAGACCGGACAGCAGCCGCGCGAAAAGATAAATGCCATAATCCACCCCGATGCCGACGCCGAGCGCGACGACGGGGAGGGTCGAGGTTTTCAGGCCGATGCCGAACCATACCATGAGCACGTAGGCGAGGTAGCTCACGATCGCGAGCGGCACGACGATGCACAGCGTGGCGCGCAGGGAGCGGAACGTGAGCAGACACAGCGCGATCACGGCGCCGAAGACCCAGTTCAGGATCGGTCGTTCCGCGGCGGCGACCACTTCGTTCGTCGCGGCCATCACGCCGGCGTTGCCGCTGGCGAGGAGAAATTTCGCCTTGGCCGAAGGATTGGCCTCGGCGAACTCCTTTACGGCATCGGTCACGGCGCGCAGCGTCTCGGCCCGGTGATCATTGAGGAAAATCATGATCGGCATCACGCTCGCGTCGCGGTTGAGCAGGCCGGTGGCGGTCTCGATGGGCGAAACGGCCTGGGCGAGCGCCTGCGTGTTGCGCGGGAGAACCCGCCATTTGAGGGAGCCTTCGCTGTACCCGGCATTGACGATTTTGGCCATCGCGGGGAGCGAGACGACGGATTGCACGCCGGGCAGACGCCGGATGTGGCCCTCGAACCGGTCCATTAGCGCGACAACGTCGTAATCCACGGAGCCGTTGGGGACGGTTTCGACGATGACGGAGAGGATATCGACGCCGATGGAAAATTTTTCGGTGATGACGCGGGAGTCGACGTTGTAGCGGGAATCTTGGCGCAGCTCGGGCACCCCGGCCTGGGTGTCGCCGATGCGGATTTCGCCCGCCTTGCGCTCGGCCCAGACCCCGAGGGCGACGCAGAGGACGATGATGATCATCGAGGGCAGCGGTTTCATGCCCTTCGCGAGGCGCGCCCAAAAAACATCGGTCTTGGCGCGACGGTCGGCGACCCATTTGGCGTAGGTGGGCGGGAGACGGAGGTAGGAAAGCAGGATGGGGAGCAGGAAGAAATTTGTGATGATGATCACCGCGACCCCCAGACTGGCGGTGATCGCGAGCTCGTGGATGGTCGGAATTTTGATCACCATCATGGTGATGAATCCGACCGTATCGGTCATCAGGGCGACCACGCCCGGGACGATGAGCCGCATGAAGGCGAGGCGCGCGGCCGTGGGACCGTCGTGACCGGCGAACATCTCGTTGCGGAAGGTGCAGATTTTCTGGACGCCGTGGCTCACGCCGATGGCGAACACGAGAAAGGGCACCAGAATGGAAAACGGGTCGATGCCGTAGCCGAGCGCGGTCAGGCCGCCGAGTTGCCAGACGACGGCGACGAGCGAGCAGAGGATGGGGGCCGCCGCGAGTTTCCAGCGGCCAGCGTAGTTCCAGACAAACAGGGCGGTGATGACGATGGAGACGCCAAAGAGGATCAGCACGCCGCGCGCGCCGTCGCTGATGTCGCCGATGACTTTGGCGAACCCGATGATGCGGACCTGAATCGCGCCGCCGCTCTCGCTTTCGATCCGCTGGCGGATGGTCTCGAGGCCGGCGGCCACCCGGATGTAGTCGATTTTTTCGCCCGTGCGCGGATCGATCTCGAGGAGCTGGGCGCTGACGATCGCGCCGGTGAAGTCGTTGGCGACGAGTTGGCCGAGTTTGCCGGACTTCAGGATGTTTTCGCGGACTTTGGTGAAGTTCGCCGGGGTGGGCGAGAAATCGGCCGGGATCACGTTGCCGCCCGCGAAACCGTCCTCGATCACCTCGATGTAGCGGACGTTGGGCGTGAACAGCGACTGAACCTGCGCGCGATCGACCGCCGGGAGAAACATGACGTCGTCGGTTGTGCGCTTCAGTTCCGTGAAAAACTTCTCGGTGAAGATGTCGCCGTCCTTCGTCATCAGCGCAACCAGCACGCGGTTCGCCCCGCCGAACTCGCTCTGGTACTTCGTGAACGTGCGGATGTAGGGGTGGTCGAGCGGCAGGGACTTGTTGAAGCTCGCGTCGACCCGTAAGTGCGCCGCAAACACGGCCATGACCACCGTCAGCGCCGCGAAGCCGATCACGAGCGGCGTGCGGTAGCGGAAGATCCAGGCGGCGAATTTTTCGAGACGAGACATCGATCGGCGGGGCGGAAAGGAAACGGGGCGGGCCTTACCGGGGTGGCGGCAGGAGCGTCGCGCCGGCTTCTCCGAGGGCGAGGATCCGGCCATCCGGGATTTCGAGCAACTCGGCGACCGCCGTGGTCAGCGAGGTATTCCAGGCGGTAACGGTCGTGCCGTGGTCCCGGCTGAGCAGCACCGCGCGGGCGTGGCCGCCGAAAAGGACGACGTTGCTTTTCAGTTGGATCGCCGTCGCGAGCAGCACCGGTTGCGGGGTCGCGACGAGCGTCCACGTGGCCCCGTCGTCCACCGAGCGGAAGACGTGGCCGCGCAGGCCGTGGGCGAGGAGGGTGTGGGCGGCGAGGGGGACGATGCCGTAGAACGAACCGTCGTAGGCGGCGGGGATGCGCCCCCACGTCGCGCCGCTGTCGGTCGAGCGCAGGAGCGTGCCGTGTTCGCCGGCAAGATACAGCGTGCCCGTGGGACCGCGGCTGAGCCGGTTGAAATGGTAATCCTCGTCGAGGACTTTGCGACGGGCCCACGACTTTCCTCCGTCGGTGCTCGCCAGGCAGAGACCGTAGGCCCCGACCGCGATGACGCGTTGGGCATCGAGGGCGAGCACGTCGAGAAAGGAGTCGGCCAGGCTTTCGCCCTGCCACTGTTTCTGCCAAGTCCGCCCCGCATCGGAGGTCGTCAGGATCAGGGCGTCGTGCCCCACGGCCCAACCGTGCGTGCCGTCCGGTGCAAAGGCCACGCCGGTGAGGGTGGCCGTTTCGCGGGAAACCGCGGCTTGCCAGGTCAGGGCGTTGTCGGCGGAGCGGAAAATGGCCCCGCGCTCGCCGACGACGACAATGGTGCGGCCGGCCACGGTGCCGTCGAGGAGCAGCATCCGCGGAGCGGAATCCGCGGCCCGGGCGGCGAGCGCAAGGAGGATGGAAAAAAAGACGAGACGGATCATGCGGCGGGCTCGCCCGGGGCCGCCGCGGGGGCGGAGGCACCGGGACCGACGCTGCGCGGAAGCGCAGGGCCGTGGTTACCGCACGCCATCGCGCCGGAGCGAGTCGGGGGTGAAATCCGACGGGCTGCGCTTCAACGTGAAATCATACATTTTGTTTTCGTTATCGAGGCCGATGGCCAGGTAACGGCCGTTTTGCAGGTCCACGTGGACTTCGAGGGTGCTCCAGAACGTCTGCGCGTCATAATAGTTGATACAATGCGCCTCGGACACCCGCCACAGGGCGCCGCGCCCGTCGTATTGGTCGGCGGCGAGAATCTGCCAGCTGTCTTCGTCGATGTAGAACGTCCGGCGCGCGTACAGGTGGGAGGTGCCGGGCTTGACGGCGGCGTCGAGCACCCAGACGCGGTGCAGTTCGTAGCGGGCGAGCGCCTGGTTGATGTGACCGGGCTTCAGGATCTCGCTGACCTTCACCTTGTCGCTGTGCAGCTTGTAGGAATTGTAGGGGACCAGGATCTCCTTTTTGCCGACGAGCTTCCAGTCGTAGCGATCGGGCGCGCCGTTGAACATGTCGAACTGGTCGCTGGTGCGCTGGCCGTCGGCGACGGTGCCGGGGTTGTCGTAGGCGACGTTGGGTGCGCGCGTGACGCGGCGGCGGCCGGCGTTGTAGACCCACGCGCGGCGCGGTTCCTTGATCTGGTCCATCGTCTCCTGGGCCAGGAGGATCGTGCCGGCGTGTCGGGCCGGGGCGACCACCGCCTGCTTGAAGAAGATGAGGGTGTTGTCCTTTTCCAATTCGGCGGCGGTGATGTCGGCGCGCGTGTAATTGAAGAGGAACTCATCCTCGAACTTCACGAGCTGGTAACCGCCGCCGCGCTCGACCGCGGCCTGGTCGATGTGGCGCGACGCGGCCACGCCGCGATAACGCGTGAGATGATTCCAAAGCACTTCGAGACCGTTTGCCGGAATCGGAAACGGCACGCCGACGATGGCGCCGGCGATACCGTTGCCGCCGGCGCCGAGCTGAGCGGACGTGGCGTTCTTGCGGATGGCATCGTAAACGCGCTGGGGATTGGAGGCGCTGCGTCGCGAGGGATAGACGATCAGCTTGTAGTCGGGATAGGCCTTGAGGAGGGCCTGGGTGCCGGGCGTGAGCTTCGCCTCGTATTGGGCGGCGTTGGCGGCGGTGATCGTGTAGAGCGGCTGGTCGGCGGCGAACGGATCGGCATGGTGGTCACCGACTTTGTAGCCGGCCGGCGGGGTCAGGATGCCGCCGTTCCACGCGGGGATCGAGCCGTCGGCATTGGCCGCGGCTTCGGCGCCGACGGGTGTAAGGTCTTTGCCGAGACGGGCGGCGGTGGCTTCGGGAACCGCGGCGTGGGCCGTGCCGATAGCAGCACAGCACAACACGCCGGTGACAGGGGACAGGAGCCGGAGGAGATAGTTCATGGCCAAGGAGAAAGTGACGGGGCGAGGGGGAGGGGAGCGCGGCGGCGTCGGCAGGACAGACGCCGCCGCACGAATCAGAAGGAGTATTTGACGGTGGTCGCGAAGTAATCGCGGTCGTTGAGAAGGTTGTAGCGGCCCGCGCCGTAGAAGTTCACGTAGCGGAACTCGACGGACCACGCGTTGCGGTAGTTAAATTCAACCGAGAGGTTCACGCTCTTGCGGTGCTGGACGTAGTTGCCGAGGGGCAGGGGGGTGTTGCCGCGTACGTCGTGGGTGAAGGCGAGCGTGGGCTGCATGTTCACATTCGGAAACACGTTGTTGTAGTCCAGGCGGCCGAGCACTTGGTAGCCCCAGGAGAACTTGTCGGCAAAGGTGCCGAGGGGCGTCGACGGAATTGTCGGGAAAGGCGTCGCGAGCATCGCGGCGGCGCTGCCGCTCGTGAAGGTGCCGGAGCCGTCGTAACGGAGCGTGTCCCGGCCGGGCAGATTGGCCCAGACGCCGCCCACTTCGCCGAGGAGCGTGAACTGCTGCGAGCCGAGCGTGGGCCCGAAAACCTTGGTGACCGTGCTCTGAGCCGTCACGACGTTGTGGCGGCGGTAGCCGGGAATCTCGCGGTTGAGCTGACCGAGGAAATTGCCGATCTGGTTGCTCGTGCCGAACGCGGAACCGGCCGAGTTCGTGAGCGACGAGAGGGTGGCGAAGAGCAGTTCGACATCGTCCACCTGGAGTGGAGTGTCCTTCTTCAGGGAGATTTCACCCTGGAGCGAGATCCCCGTCTTGCCGACGGCCGTGTTGAAGCTGAGGCCGTAGAGGTTGAGGCCCTCGGGATATTCGGCGAAGTAGCGGCCCGTGGCGGCGGCCGAGAGCAAGGCGATGGAACGGGCGCCGGCGACCGCCGCCTGCACGGCGGGGGACTGAATGGTGGCGGCCTCAATCGGCGTGAGCGTGGCCGGGGCCAGCGTGGCTTTGACCAACAGCTGGAAAATCCCGGCGGCTTGGGCGGGCGCGGCCGCAGCGGGCACGCCACCGCGGATGAAGGCGAGCGTGAGCGGGCCGGTGAGGTCGGTGTTGATCGGCGACGTCGGCGTGCGCGAACTCAGGAGCGGCGAGCGGCTATTGTAGCGGGCGTAGTAGAAACCGAATTCGGTGTTGTTGAGGCCGGGCGCGAGCACGCGGGTGGCGACGCCGTATTGGTTGAAGTTGGAGCCTTCGCGGTCCTTGTCGCGCGGGATGGCGCCGAGCGTGCCGGTATCGGCCAACGTGCCGAACCCGAGGAGCACCTGGCTGCCGCCACGAGTCGCAAAATCATTCGTCGAGAAATACGTGCCGGCGGGTTCGAGCTCATTGCGGCGGAACTCGAGGAGCCAGAACGGCTCGATGGTCACGGTGGGGGTGACGCCGATGGAGGCCTTGACCATGTTGACCGGGAGGAGGGCCTCTTTGAGTTCGGCGCCAGGGGTGCGGAGTTTCGAAAGATCCGCGGAATTCACGACGTTGACGCCGTTCGGGATAAACGTGCTCTCGCCGAGGCTCAGCACTTGGCGGCCGATGCGCACGTCCATCGGCAAGCCGGCGCCGACGGTGAATTTCGCGCGCGCATACATGTCGAGAAACTCGGCCCCGCGAACCACCCGGTCCTTCGCCTGATCGGACAGTTTCGTGCGGAGCGTGTCGTCGCTCTTCAGATCGGTAAACCAGTAGCCGCGGACCAAGGCGCCGAAGTTGCCGTATTTCAACTCGAGATCATGCGAGCCCTTGAACAGCTCCGAGACCCAGCCCTTGCCGTAATTAAGATTGCCGTCGTCGGTGTTGACCGAATTCAGGAGGCCGGGGACGGCGCTGGAGGAATTGGTCGTACCGTAATTGCTGCTCTTCGGGTCCCCGAGGCGGTAAAGCGCCCCGAACGAAATGGTCGAATCGAAGCTGCCGGTGAGGCCGCCGTTCGAAAACTGGATCGCGTTCGCCGCCGGGGCGAG
>CAJAYO010000143.1 GCA_903948415.1 uncultured Opitutia bacterium
CCTTATCAATTTGTGCGTCGTTTTTCTTCATGACTTCGAGGGCCTCTTTACCATTATTCTCAACTGCTAGTGTAATCAATGCCTCATCGGGGATTACTTTCAGTTTACCTTCACCCGTTACGGTAATTTGGGTTCGAGTCGGGTGATGAGGGCGTCGAGGAGGGCGTCGTTTTGGAGTTTGAGGTTTTGGGCGGGCGGGGGCGGCGTCGCGGGTGGGGCGGAATTTTTTTGGGCGGCGTAGGCTTGGTCGCCGGCGGCTTGGGCGGCGGCGAGGAAGGCGTCTTTTGCGGCGTGGAAGGCGCCGTCGTCTCCGAGATCCGCGGCGGTGGCGGGGCGACCGAGGAAGGCGGTGGTGGAGGCGTCGCCGATCCAGACGCGCCAGTCTTTTTCGTCGGCGAAGTAGGCGACGGTGGCACCGGCGTGCTCGGTGCCAAGTTGGCGGGCGAGGGCGCGCATGAATTGGCCGGGGGCGGCATCGGCGGCGGCGGGCGGGGATTGGGCGAAGAGCCGGGCGCGGATTTTGAGGCCGGTGGCGCGTTCGACGTTCGCGAGTTTGTAGTTAAAATTTTTCGCGCGCGGGGGCTCGGTGGGGAGGAGGTTTTGTGGGTCGTCGAAGGCCGCGGTGGGGCCGGGCGTGCGGGCGGCGGTGTATTTTTTGGCGGCGCCGGCAAGGGCGGCGAAGGCGGTGGCGTCGGCGCGGAAGGCGCGGGCGGCGGAGCCGATGCGGAGAATTTTAATGGTCAGAGCGTCATCGGCGCGAATGAGCGGGAGCAGCTCGATGCCGCGGATGATGCGGCCGAAAACGCTGTGCAGAAAATCGAGGCGCGGGGTGGGCGCGAGGGTGAGGAAAAATTCGCAAGAGTTGGTGTCGGGGCCGGCGTTGGCCATGGAGAGGACGCCTGCCGAGTCGTGGCGGAGGCCGGGGGCGAACTCGTCGGGGAAGTGGTGCGGAATGGGGTGGGCTTCGTCGTCGGTGTCTTTGAGGCCGGGGTTGCCGCTTTGCAGCACGAAGCCCGGGACGACGCGGTACCAGGTGAGGCCGCTGTAAAAAGGTTGGCCGTGGCGCGGGGCGAGCGTGCCCTCGGCGAGGCCGACGAAATTGGTGCACATGAGCGGCGCGCGCGTGGGAAACAGCTCCGCGGTGAGCGTGCCGCGCGGCGTGATGAACTCGGCGTAGAGTCCGTCGGGTAGTTGCGGCGCGGCGGCGCGGGCGGCGGCGAGCGCGAGTAAGGAAACGAACAGGACGGCGAGCAGGCGTTTCATGCGGCGACGCTGCCGTAGCGGGCGCGCCGCGACAAGCTCCGGCGCGGGCGAAATAAAATCTAAGTGACGCCGCCGCCGCCGCGAAGCCGCGCGCGGGGCGTCACGTGGAATCGATTACGGGAGGAACGAGCAGATGTATTCGCAGAGGCCGGCGGGCACGGCGATGGTGAAGCCGCTCTTGCCGGGGACGTCGAAATACGTGCCAGCCGCGTACGTCTGGGCGGCCGTCTGGCCGTCGAGCGTGACGGTGCAGGTGCCGGCGACGATTTCCATGCGCTCGGCGGCATCGGTGCCGAAGTGGTAGGAACCAGGGCGGATGAGGCCGAGCGTTTTCTTGGCGCCGTCGGCGAAGAGGACCGTGTGACTGACGACGTTGCCGTCGAAATAGACGTTGGCCTTGGTGTGAACGGTGACGCTGATGAACTGGGTCGGGAGGGACATGGTGGAAGGAAGTGGCGAAAAGCGTGGAGGACGGAGCGCGCGGGAGTCGAGCGCGCGAACGAAGCCAGAGAATTTTTTTTCGCGGATCGGATTGAGCTCTGGATATGCCGGCGCGGCGAAGTTAGCGTGGGATTTTC
>CAJAYO010000144.1 GCA_903948415.1 uncultured Opitutia bacterium
AGGTCGACGTCGCCGCCTTCGTGCAGGACCTTCCAGAGCGGGCCCCACGATCCGAGCGCGGACGCTTTGACGCCGTCGAAGGCGGTGTGGGTCGCGATCATCACGAGTCCGACCGCGGCGACGGCGGCGACGGGCAAATGCACGAGGGCGGCGAGGGCGACCATCGACCAGCCGATGGCCCAGATCACCGCGGCGTAGTGGACCTGGCCATCGAAGCCAAAGCCCCAACCGATCCACTGCACGAAGGTGACTTCGAGCACGACGAGCCACAGGCCGCGGGTGAAAAGGAACCAGGACAACTCACGGCGAGATTTTCCGCGGGTGCCGGAGAGGTAGGCGCCGAGGCCGGCGAGAAAGATGAACGTCGGGGCGCAGTAATGCGTGATCCAGCGGGTGAAAAAAAGCGTGGGCGTGGTTTGGTGGAGGTTGAGCGGATCGTGGCCGTGGATCGCGCCGAAGTGGAAGAAATCGCGGGTGTGATCGAGCGCCATGAGGACCATGACGAGGCCGCGCAGGGCGTCGATGGAGTCGAGGCGCGGGGCGGCGGGCGGGGGTGAGAGCGGCGGGGCGGAGGGGGCCATCGTCGGGGCCGGCGCGCTCAAGCGAAGGCTTGGCGCAGCATCGCGATGCTCTTGGGCACGGCGGTGTGCGGATCCTCCTTGCCCTCCATCTCGAGCGAGACCCAGCCCGTGTAGCCGGCGCGTTCAAGCATGGCGGCGATGCGCGGGTAATCGAGGTCGAGCGTATACCACTCGCCGCCGCCGTTGTAGGTTTTCGCCTGGACGTAAACGGTCTGGGGGGCGATGGCCTCGAGTTTCGGATACGGGTCTTCGAGGAAATTGCCGGTGTCCATGAGGCCGCCGAGCCAGGGCGATTTGATCGTGTGGAGAATGCGCAGGAGTCCCTCGGGCGTGCGGGCGAGGCCCCAGTGGTTTTCGAGGGCGAGGACGACGCCGCACTGCTCGGCCTTGGCGAGGCAGCGCGAGATGCCGTCGATGCACCACTTGAAGCCTTCTTCCTCGGTGTGGCCGGGAAGAACGGGCTCGATGCCGCGGTTGGCCATGAGCTGGTCGAAACTCTTCGTTGTGCCCCAGCGGCCGGTGTTGATGCGGATGGACGGGCAGCCGAGTTCGTAGGCGAGTTCGATGCATTTTTCCGTGTGGGCCACCTCGACGGCGAGTTTGGCGGGATCGGGCTGGACGAAACTCTGGTGGGTGGAGACGCAGCAGATCGAAAGCCCGTTGCGGAAGGCATGGCGTTTCAAGCCGTGGAGATAGGCGCGGCCGGCGGCGTCGAGCGGACCGCGTTCGGCGAGATCCATCTGGCGATGGAGGAGGTCGACGCCCTCGACGCCGAGTTCGGCGGCGCGGTCCATGACAGTTGCGACGGGGACCTTGGCGGTCTTGAAGTGCCAATACGAATACGTGGCGAGGCCGAGTTTGAGGCGTTGGCGGCGAGGGGGCGCAGGCGCGGTCGCGGGAGCGGCGGGAGGATTGGCGGCGAAGGCGGACGGAGTGAGCGCGAGGGCGGCGCCGGCGGTGAGCGAGGTGGCGAGGAAGGAGCGTCGGTCGAGGGGCATGGGGCGGGGAATAGTGGAGAGAGGGGAAGACGTGGACCTAGCCTGGAAAATTTACATCTGAATGAAGCCAAGGCATGAGTCACAGAGGACACAGAGCCCAGACACAGAGCGCACGGAGCAAGACAGCGTGAATGGCTCTGTGGACTCTGTGTCCGATGTCTGTGCGCTCAGTGACAAAATGATATTCACTGAAAGTGGGGTTTATGCGGGCTAGGGTCGGAGGGGATTCAGAATTTGGGTAGGAAGATTTTTTTGTTAGGAAAATTTCCCGGACCGCACGGTGGGACTAGGCGAAGAGGGCGCGGACGACTTCGCCGTGGACGTCGGTGAGACGGAAGTCGCGGCCCTGAAAGCGGTAGGTGAGACGGGTGTGGTCGAAGCCAAGGGCGTGGAGCAGCGTGGCGTTGAGGTCGTGGACGTGCACGGGGTCCTGGGTGACGTTGAAGCCGAAGTCGTCGGTGGCGCCGTGGACGTGGCCGCGCTTCAGGCCGCCGCCGGCGAGCCACATGGTGAAGCCCCGGTTGTGGTGGTCGCGGCCGTCGTTGCCGCCCTGCACCATCGGGGTGCGGCCGAATTCGCCGCCCCAGACGACGAGGGTGTCGTCGAGGAGACCGCGTTGTTTGAGGTCGGTGACGAGAGCGGCGCTGGCGCGGTCGGTGTCGAGGCAGTTTTTCTGGACGTCCTTGGTGAGGTTGCCGTGTTGGTCCCAGGCCTCGTGAAAGAGCTGGACGAAGCGCACGCCGCGCTCGATGAGGCGGCGGGCGAGGAGGCAGTTGCGGGCGTAGTTGGATTCCTTGACGTCCTTGATGCCGTAGAGCTCGAGGATGTGCGGGGGCTCGGTGGAGAGGTCCATGAGCTCGGGGGCGCTGGTCTGGAGCTGGTAGGCCATCTCGTAGCTCGCGATGCGGGCGGCGATCTCGGGGTCGCCGGCCTCGGCGAGGGCGAGGTCGTTGAGGCGATGGAGGGTGTCGAGCGAGGCGCGCTGGGCGGGGGCGTCGATGCCCTTGGGGTTGGAGAGATAGAGGACGGGGTCGCCGGTGCCGCGAAACGGGATGCCGCCGTAAACCGTCGGGAGGAAGCCGCAGCCGTAGTTGCTGGCGCCGCCGCTGGTGCCTTTGGCGCTCGTGAGGACGACGTAGCCGGGCAGCTCGGCGCCTTCGCTGCCGAGGCCGTAGAGCGTCCATGAGCCGAAGCTCGGGCGGCCGAATTGCTGCGAGCCGGTGTTCATCAAGATCTGCGCGGGCGCGTGGTTGACGGCGTCGGTCTGCATCGAGCGGACGAGGCAGAGGTCGTCGACGATCTTGGAGGTGTAGGGCAGGAGTTCGCTGAGTTCGGTGCCGCTCTGGCCGTGGCGGGCGAATTTGAATTTCGGGCCGAGGAGGGCGGAGTTGGGTTTGATGAAGGCGGCGCGGTAGTCCTTGAGGAGTTCGGCGGGCGGGAGCTGGCCGTCGCGTTTGGTGAGTTCGGGTTTGGGGTCGAAGAGCTCGAGATGACTCGGGGCGCCGGCCTGGAACATATAGATCACGCGTTTGGCCTTCGGGGTGAAGTGGGGGGCTTTGACGGCGAGGGGATTGCCGGAGGGCTTCGCGGTGGCGGCGGAGGGCGGGGGCGGCGCGGAGTCCTTCGCGAGGAGGGAGTGGGCGGCGATGCCGGCGAGGCCGACGCCGCAGTCGCGGAGGAACCAGCGGCGGGAAAGCTGGCGGGCGTGGGCGAGGCGGAGGTCGGCGGAGAGGTTCATGGCTCAGAGGCGGGAGAGAGGATCGAGAAACAGAAATTTAACCACGGATGGACACGGATTCAGGGTGAGACGCGGGGAGCGCGGAACATGGGCGAGTTGTCCGCGGCACGCCAAAAGATCGCCTGAAAGCAGGCTCCTACGGGGAGAAGGCATGGCTCAGTTTTTTGTGAGGGTTTCGTCGAGGTTGAGGACGACGCGGGCGGCGATAGTCCAGGCCGCGAGGTCGATCGGCGTGGCGTCGGCGGGGAGGTCGGCCGGACGGGTGAGGACCGAGAAGGCGATGTCGCCGGCTTTGAGTTCGCCCTGGCGGAGGCGGGTGCGGGTGGCGGTGACGAGTTGGACGACGGCGTCGCGTTCGGCGGGGCGGGGTGGGCGGGCGGTGGCGAGGCGGTAAGCGTGGGTCGCGCGGTCGGCGTCGGTGGGGCCGCCTTCGCGCCAGAGGCGGAGGGCGAAGGCCTGGGCGGCTTCGACGAGAATCGTTTCATTGAGACCGGTGAGGGCGGCGAGGGGCGTATTCGAGCGAATGCGACGCACGCAGGAGAAGTCGCCGTTGGGGGCGTCGAAGGCGCTCAGCATGGGATCGGGCATGGAGCGTTTGCGGAAAACGTAGAGGCTGCGGCGGTAGCGGTCGGGGCCGGTGGGGACGTCCCAGTAGGTGACTTTGCTGTAGTTGTAGGAGAGGACGTTTTCGGGGATCGGCGGGAAGATGCTCGGGCCGCCGAGTTTGGGCGAGAGGAGGCCGGCGATGCTGAGGGCGACGTCGCGCACGACTTCGGCGTCGGCGCGGAAGCGGGGGCCGCGGGCGAGGTACTGGTTGCGGGGATCGCGTTCGAGCTGCGCGGGCGTGGCGCGGGAGGTTTGCTGGTAAGTGCGGCTGGAGACGAGGGTGCGGACGAGGTGTTTTTGGCTCCAGCCGTGTTCCATGAAGTCGACGGCGAGCCAGTCGAGGAGGTCCTGGTGCAGGGGCACCGGGGTGCGCGTGCCGAAATCTTCGGCGGTCTCGACGAGGCCGGTGCCGAAGAGGGATTGCCACACGCGGTTCACGGCGACGCGGGCGGTGAGCGGCGAGCGGCGGTCGGCGATCCAGCGGGCGAGGGTGAGGCGATTCGCGGGGGCGTCGGCGGGGAGGGCGTGCAGCGCGGTGGGCACGTGGGGGGCGACAGGGTGGAGGGGTTTGTCCCAGGCGCCGCGGTCGAGGAGGCGGGTGGCGCGGGTGTCGGCGGGGGAGCGTTCGGTGAGGTGAAGGACGGAGGTGGTGGCGGCGGGGAATTTTTTCCAGAGGGCGTCGGCCTCGGTGACAAATTTTTTCAGGGAGGGATCGCTGGCGCGCCACGCGGTGAAGAGCGCGTCGGACTGGCGCGGGGTGCGTTGGTCGGCGGGCGGGTCGAGGGCGAGGACGGCGGCGTAGTCGACGGGCGCGGCGCGGGGGTCGGGCGTGGTGGTGAGCGAAAGGCGGCAGCGGCCGAGCATGCAGTTGTGGCGGCCGTTGTCGTCGCCGCTGTGGTGATACCGGAGGAGGAAGCGGAGTTTGGTGCCGGCGGGGAAGGCGAGGGGGGCGGCGAACTGGACGACGGCGACGGAGTCGGTGTTGCGGCGGCCGGGGCCGCGGTCGGCGCGCCAGGCGGTGTCGTTGCTGCCGTCGATGAGAAAGGCGACGGGGCCGAGGGTGCGGCGCTGTTCCTTGTCGAAGGCGGCGTCCCACTCGCGTTCGAGGGCGCGGGCGGGTTCGGCGAAATCGGCGGAGGCGTTTTTCAGGGCGACTTTTTCCCACGTGGTGGTGCCGGGGAGTTGGGCGGTGACCTCGAGTTCGGAGATGGCCCAGGTGCCGTAGAGGCTGCGGCCGGGGCCGCCGAACGGCATATCGTCGTGGCCGAGGGCTTCGAGGCGCAGGCCGGTGGCGCCGGCGAGATCGGGGGTGGCGATGACGAAGATGTCGCCCTTGGTGCTGGGATGGCCCTCGGTGAGGATGGAGTGGTCGGCGAGTTGGACGGGATGGTTGAGGCCGCTGGTGCTGCCCATTTCGGCGGCGACGAGGGGCGTCCAGAGGGTGGCGGCGCGATCGGTGCGGAGTTGATTTTCCCAGGCGGCGAATTTTTCGGACCACTGTGGCTCGGCTTTTTTCAGCCGGTCGTCGACGGCGCGGAGGTCGTTTTTGAGTTTGGCGATCTGTTGCTGCTGCTCGGCGGTGTAGACCCACGACTGGGCTTCGTAGGTGTTGTTGAGAAAGGCGAAGATGCCGAAATAGTCGTCGTGGGTGATGGGGTCGAATTTGTGGGTGTGGCACTGGGCGCACTGGAGGGTGAGGCCGAGGGTGGCCTTGCCGAGGCAGTCGAGCCGATCGACGACGCCCTCGATGCGGAACTGCTCGGGGATGATGGCGCCCTCTTCGTTGATCATGCCGTTGCGGAGAAAACCGGTGGCGACGATTTGGTCCTGGGTGGGTTGGGGCAGGAGGTCGCCGGCGATCTGTTCGATGAGGAATTGGTCGTAGGGCTGATCCCGATTCAGGGCGTGGATGACCCAGTCGCGCCAGGCCCACTGCTCGCGGGGGAGATCTTTTTCGTAGCCGTTGCTGTCGGCGTAACGGGCGGCGTCGAGCCAGACGCGGGCCCATTTCTCGCCGTAGCGCTCGCCGGCCAGGAGCCGGGTGATGAGGGCTTCGACGGCGGGTGCGAGACCTTGGGCGGCGGCGGCGACGAATGCGTCGACGTCGGCGGGCGAGGGCGGGAGGCCGGTGAGGTCGAGGAAGAGGCGGCGGCAGAGGGTGGCGGGATCGGCGGGGGCGGAAGCGGCGAGGCCGGCGGCGGGGAGTTTCGCGGCGATGAAAGCGTCGACGGGATGGGGCGGAAGAGGGCGGGCGGCGGAGAGAGGGGGCGAAAGCGGGAGCGGGGCCTGGACGGGGGCGGTGAAGGCCCAGTGGGAGGTGTAGGGGGCGCCCTCGGCGATCCAGCGGCGGAGGGTGTCGATTTGCGCGGCGGTGAGCGTCTTTTTCTCCTTGGGCGGAGGCATCATGTCCTCTTCGTCGGTGGAGAGGATGCGGGCGATGAGTTCGCTGTCGGCGGGCTTATGCTCGACGATCGTGGCGACGCCGGACTTGCCGCCCTGGAGGGCGCCGTCGCGCGTGTCGAGGCGGAGCCCGGCCTTGCGGTCCTGGGCATCGGGGCCGTGGCAGTGGAGACAGTTTTCGGCGAGGATGGGTTGGACCTCGCGGGCGAAATCGATGGCGTTCCCGGTGGGGGCGGCGGACGCGGCGGCGACGGTGAACAACGAGACCGAAAGGGCGAGCAGGTGGGCGAGGCGGTACATCAGGGGAGAAACGCGCGCAGGGCGCGGTCTCTTGGTAGGCCGGCGCGAGCCGGCGTCGAAGGAATATTTCAGAATCTTTGCTGAATAATCAGCCGGCAATGCCGGCGGAGCGGGGAGAGATCGAGCCGACCGGAGGGGGAGGGGCGGAGACGAACGAGAATTCGTGAGCGGAAGAACCGGGGCGAAGGCGGTTTTTTCGGCCCGAGCCCGGAGCGGGGCGGAGGGCTACTCGGCGAGCGTCGGGAGCCAAAGGGCCAGGGCGATGGCGGCGGCGGCGGCGAGGAGGCAGGCGACAGCGGTGACGCGATTCGCGGTGCGACGGTAGCGGAGCCGGGCGCGGGCGGCTTGATCGGACGGGGATTCGCCGCGGGGGGACGTGGAGTTCATGGAAAGGGTGGCGCCATGGTGAAACGCGGTTTGGCGGCAAAGGTCGAGCGTGACGACCGCGAGGGAGGCTGCCGGGGAGGGGGGCCTCGACGCAGTTGACGCCGACTCGGGCGGGCAGTGTCGTGGCGCCCCCTCTCTTACCCATGAATCGATTTTTGGTGTCCTGCTGGTGTGTCGCAATGTGTGGCGTGGCGCTGCGTGGAGCCGCGCCGACGACGACGAGGGCGAATCCGCCGCCGGTGCAGATGCTCGTGCCGGGTTTTTCGGTCCGTGAGTTGCCCGTGCAGCTGCGCAATCTGAACAACCTGGTCTATGCGCCCGACGGGCGGCTCTTCGCGTTGGGCTACGATGGATTTGTTTACCAGATCAAGGATGCGGACGGGGATGGGCTGGAGGAAACGGCCACGGTGTTTTTCGACAACACGAGCGGCGAAATTCCGCCGAGCATCGGCATGGCGTGGGGGCCGCGCGGGCTCTACATCGCGAGCCGCGGCCGCGTGCTGCATCTGCGCGACAAAGGCGACGGCACGGGCGAGTTGCAGACGGTGACGGGCGGCTGGCTCCCGCCAACCGCGGCGGCCGGTTCGAATCTCGACGCCATCGGCATCGCGGTGGATGCGGCGGGCAATATCTACTTCGGCCTCGGTTGCGATGCGTGGAACGGCGCCTATCGCGTGAACAAGGTGACGGGCGCCTCGGACTACAACCAGTTCAGCGAACGTGGGACGATCATCCGGTTGTCGCCGGACTGGAAGCGCCGCGACATCATTTCGACGGGGCTGCGGTTTCCGGTGTCGCTGGCGTTCAATGCGGCGGGCGATCTGTTTTGCAGCGACCAAGAAGGCGCGACGTGGCTGCCGAATGGAAATCCCTTCGACGAATTGCTGCACATCGAGGCGGGCCGGCACTATGGGTTTCCGCCGAGGCATCCGAAGTATCTCCCGGGGGTGATCGATGAACCGAGTGTGTTCGACTACGGCCCGCAGCATCAGGCGACTTGCGGGGTGCATTTCAACGAGCCGGCGCCCGGCGGGACGGCGACGTTTGGGCCGGCGTGGTGGCGGGGCGATGTCTTCGTGGCAGGCGAGTCGCGCGGGAAGATTTGGCGCACGAAACTCGTCAAGACGGCGGCGGGCTATGTCGCGAAGAACGAGTTGATCGCGTGCGTGGGGATGCTCGTGATCGACGCGGTGCCGACGCCGCAGGGGGACCTGCTGGTGGCGTGTCACAGCGGAGCCCCGGACTGGGGCACGGGGCCGAAAGGGCCGGGGAAGGTTTTCAAGATTTCGTATGACGGAAAAGCGGCGCCGCAACCGGTGCTCGCCTATGCGACGAGTCCGACGGAGACGCGCGTGATTTTCGACCGGCCGATCGATCCCACGCAGTGGCGCACGCTCGCGAAGGACAGCCGCATCACGAAGGGCACGCAGGTGGCGGCGGGCGACCGATTCGAGTCGTTTGCGCCGGGGTATCAGGTCGTGAAAGACCAACGCACGGTCGCGCGCCACGACGTGCCGGTGCGGTCGACGGGGCTCGCGCCGGATTTGCGCTCGGTGGTGCTGCGCACGGCGGCGCGGACCGAGGCGACGAACTACGCGGTGACGCTGCCGGAGGGAGACCGGGAAATGAGAAGGAGCGAGGGGACGAATAACGCACTGCCGCAGCACGCGGCGATCGACGTCTTGACGGATCTGACGGGCGTCGAGGCTGAGTGGCGGGATGGGACCGGGGCGGTGAAGTGGAGCGGGTGGCTCCCGCATTGGGATCTCACGGTTGCGCGCCAGTTCACCGCGGCGAGCGAGGAGCACGTGCGGTTGTTTGCGATGATGAAAGCCCCGGGTGCGCTCGTGCTGCGCGGCCAGCTCGATCTGCACGGGATGTTGCGCCCCGCGATCCAGCCGGGGGCGAAACTGGATTTTGAATATCCGGCGGAGATCGTGACCGTGGCCTGGCGCGGCAGCGGGAAGGTGGAGGTGAAAACGGGCCAGAGCGCGAAACTGGAACGACGCGCGGACGGCGACGTGCGCGTGACGGTGGAGTCGAAGGCGAAGGGCGGGGTGCCGATGGAAATCACGATGGCGACCGGAGGCGCGGAGCCGGTGCTCGACGTGACGTGGTCGACGGCGGAGGACCTGCGGGCGCGGGCGCTGCCCGTGCGGCGGATGTTGTTGCCGTGGGCGACGGCGCAGGCGAGCGCGCCGGCGGCTGCGGCCGAGCGACGCATTCCGGAAATCGCCGGGGGCGATTGGGCGCGAGGCAAGCAGGTGTTTACAGGGCAGCAGGCGGTGTGTTCGGCGTGTCACCAAATGGGCGGGGAGGGCGGCGTGATCGGGCCGGATCTTTCGAATCTGGTCCACCGCGACTACGCGTCGGTGTTGAAGGATATTCTGGAGCCGAGTGCGGCGATCAATCCGGACCGCATCGCCTACGAAATATCGCTGAAGGCCGGCGGACCGGCCGTGGGCATCCTTTTGGAGGACACGCCGCAGCAGGTGGTGGTGGGCGACGTGGCGGGGGCGAAGCGCACGATCCCGCGCGGCGATGTGGTGGCGATGAAGGCGCTGCCGATTTCGCTCATGCCGGCCGGGCTGTGGCAGAATCTGTCGGACCAGCAGCAGCGGGATCTGATGACGTATTTGCTGACGGAGCCGCCGGCCGCGCCGGTCAGGTGATCAGCGGCTTGATCACGTGCCCGTGCACGTCGGTCAGGCGGCGGTCGATGCCGTTGTGGCGGAAGGTGAGGCGCGTGTGGTCGAGCCCGAGCTGGTGGAGAATGGTGGCGTGGATGTCGTAGACGGTCGTCGGACGCGTGCGGTCGAGGGGCTTGTAGCCCCAGAGGTCGCTCTCGCCGTGGGTGACGCCGCCCTTGATGCCGCCGCCGCAGAGCCAGTTGGTGAAGACGAAGGGATTGTGGTCGCGGCCTTTGCCGCCCTGGGACGAGGGCATGCGGCCGAACTCGGTGGTCCAGAGGATGAGCGTGTCGTCGAGCAGGCCGCGCTGCTTGAGGTCCTGGATGAAGGCGGCGGCGCCGCGGGCCATGCCGAGGGCGAGCGGGCCGTGGTCGCGCTTCACGTCCTCGTGCGAATCCCAATTGCGGCGCGGGAAACTGTTGTCGTTGCCGCTCCAGATTTGGACGAAGCGCACGCCGCGCTCGAGCAGGCGGCGGGCGGCGAGACACTTTTGGGAGAAATGAAACGCTTCCTCGTCGGCGCTGATTTCTTTCGGCCAGGTCTGCGGGCCGCGGTCGAGACCGTAGAGCTTGAGGACGTGCGCGGGCTCGGTCTTGAGATTGAGCGCCTCGGGGGCCGCGAGCTGCATGCGCGCGGCGAGTTCGTAACTGCGAATCCGGGCGTCGAGCCGCTGATCGCCCTCGCGCGTCGCGGCGTGCTGGCGGTTGAGGTCGGCCATGAGGCGGTGCGCCGCGGCCTCGCCGCCGGGGGTGACGAATTTGCCGGCGGCATGGGGGAAAAGATCGGCGACCGGCGCATCGCTCCCCGGAAAAATGATCGTGCCGCTGTGCTGGGAGGGGAGGAAGGCGGCGTCCCAATTCTTCACGCCGTTGGACGCGAAGCCGCGGTGGTCGGGGAGCACGACGAAGGTGGGCAGGTTTTCGTTGAGCGAGCCGAGGCCGTAGCTGACCCAGCAGCCGGCGCCGGGGAAGCCGGGCAATTGAAACCCGGTGGACTGCAGCAGGGTGGCGGCGCTGTGCACGCCGGATTTGCCGACCATGTTGTGGACGAAGGCGAGGTCGTCGACGACGCCGCCGAGCGGGGCGACGACGTCGCTGAGCATTTTTCCGGATTGGCCGTAGGGGTGGAAATCCCAGAGGGGGCGCAGCCAGGGGCCGAGGCCGTTTTGAAACGCTTCCACCGGTTCGCCGAAATCGCTGGGCTGGCCGTGGCGTTTGATCAGCTCGGGTTTGTAGTCGAAGAGGTCGAGGTGGCTGGCGGCGCCGGCCATGAAGAACTGCACGACGCGTTTTGCTTTGGCGGGAGGGTGCAGCGGACGGGAAGCCGGGGCGGGCGCGTCGGCGGCGAGCGCGCGGTCGGGGCCGAGCATCGCGGCGAGCGCGAGGCCGCCGAGACCGCCGCCGGACTGCCAGAGGAAATCGCGGCGGGAAATCGGCCGGGTCGCCGCGGGGCGATGAAACGGAGAGTCGTGGGCCATGGTCAGTCGACGAAGGTGAATTCGTTCAGGTTGAGCAGGAGCCGGCCGAGGGCGGGCAGGCCTTCGGTCTGCGCGAACGCGACGAGGCGGGTGAGGGCCGCGGCGTCCGGCGGGCGGCCGAGCGCGAGCGCGTGGGCCCGCGCGACCTGGGCCGAAAGATCGTCCGGGCGCTCGGTGCGCACGCGGGCGGCGAGGTGCTGCGCCTGCGTGACGATGAAGCCGTTGTTGAGCATCGCCAGCGCCTGCAGCGGGGAGAGGCTTTCGTTGCGCTTGTCGACGCGCATGGACGGATCCGCGCAATCCATCGAGGTCATCCACGGCTGCGTCTGCGAGCGCGCGACGAAGCGGTAGATCGACCGGCGCCACGTCGCCGCGTCGTCCGGGTGGGCGAGGTCGTAGCGAAAATGGGGTGAGTGTTCCGGCCGCTCGATGACGAAGTCCTGCCAGCCGGGGCCGCCCATGGTGAGATCGAGTTTACCGCTGACGGCGAGGACGGTATCGCGCAGGGCTTCGGCCTCGAGCTTGCGGCGGTTTTGGCGCCAGAGGAGCGAGTTGCCGGAATCGATTTTTTCGGCGGCGGGATGGGCGATGACGGCCTGCCGGTAGGTGGCGCTCGTGACGATGAGGCGGTGGAGGGATTTGAGCGAGCCGCCGCGGTCGCGGAATTCGGCGGCGAGCCAGTCGAGCAGGGCGGGATGGGTGGGGGCGGCGCCGTTGCGGCCGAAATCGTTCGGCGTGTCGACGAGGCCGCGGCCGAAGTGGTATTGCCAGACGCGATTCACGATGCTGCGCCAGGTGAGCGGATTCTGCGGATCGGTGAGCCAGCGGGCGAGGGCGGCGCGGCGTTCGCCTTCGGCCGCGTCCGGCGGAAGCGCGAAACGGGCGGGCGAAAAATTTAGGGCCGACAAGGCGCCGGGGCCGACGGGTTTGCCGGGGGTGGTGACTTGGCCGCGGGCCAGCACGTGAATCGGGCGCGGACGCCCGCCCGCGGCGCCCGTGCCCTTGAAGTTGCTGCTCCCGGTGTGAATAGCGCCCGCGTAGACGAGATCGGGTTTCGGGAACGTTTTCAGTTCCGCGGCGATTCGGGCCGACTCCGCGAGCAGCTTCGCGTGGCGCTGCTGCGTCGGTTCATCGGCCATGCGCAGCAGCAGCGCATCGCGCGCCCGCTCAAGCTCCTGTTTCTCGTCCGCGGAGAGGGCCGACGGAGCCACGCCGTCGGTGAGATTGGCTCGGCTCCAGCGCGGGCCGGATTCGATCGAGTCGAGCGCGGTGACGGGGCGGCCGAGCGCGATGTTTTTTCCGGCGCGGTCGGTGACGCGCAGTTCGGCGAGGGCGAACATGGCGTCGTCTTTGCGCGGCGCGAGTTTGGTGACCGTCACGCGGACGTAGCGGCCGACGATGCCGTCGCCGGTGCCCCCGCCGGTGGTGAAGGGGGCGAGTCCGGGGTTGGGGAAATCGGCCATGAAGGTCTGGTCGTAGCGCTGCCAGAGGAGTTTGACGTCGGTCTGAAACGCGGGGTCGTCGCTGGCCTCGACTTTGAAACGCACGGGAAAACCGAAGCCGGCGCCGATGCCGTTGAAGTCGTCGTGGGCGGGCAGCAAGGTCGCGCGGTTGATCTCGACGGATTCGCCGAGATCGACCTGTACCCATTTCGTCACGTCGGGAGTGGGCGACAAGGCGCTGTGGTAGCCGCGGCTGGGGCTGGGCTTCTCCGGGCTGGCGGGATCGCTCTGCGGCGGCCGTTCGAGGCGGCGGGTGATCTCGGTGTAGGCTTCGCCGGCGGCTGCGCGCAGCGGGGCCTCGAGGGCGGCGAGCGCCGCGGACGTCTCACGTTGTGCGCGAAGGAGGGCTTGGAAGCGGGCGTTGCGCGTGTCGTCGCGGTAGTATTCGCGATCGGTGCGGTCGAGGGCGGAGAAAACGGCCTGGAGGCTGTAGTAATCCTCCTGCGGGATGGGATCGAATTTGTGGTTGTGGCACTGGGCGCAGTGGACGGTGAGACTGGAAAACGAGCCGAGGGTGTTCGCGACCATGTCGTCGCGGTCGAGGTGACGGGCGATTTTGCCGTCGGTCTTGGACTCCGGCACTTCGGCGTGGCCGATAAAATCCCAGGGGCCGGCGGAAATGAAACCGAGGGCCTCGATGCCGTCGGCGGTGCCGGGGAAGAGGACGTCGCCGGCGATCTGCTCCTGCACAAAACGCGCGTAGGGTTTGTCGGTGTTGAGTGCGCGCACGACGTAGTCGCGGTAGGGCCAGGCGTTGGGGCGGAGCTTGTCTTTGTCGTAGCCGTGGGTGTCGCCGTAGTGGACGACATCGAGCCAGTGGCGCGCCCA
>CAJAYO010000145.1 GCA_903948415.1 uncultured Opitutia bacterium
AGGTCCGTAAACGAGAGCGCGAACGCGAGGGGGCCTTCGGCGTCCCCGGCGGCCAAGATAATGGCGGCCGTGTAGGTGTTGCCGGAAACGAGCGCGACCGTGGCCGTGCGGCCGGCGATCGTCGCCGTCGGGGTACCGATCGCTTCACTGGCGGTGAACGTCAACGTCACCGTGTCGCCCACCTTCGGCCGGCTCGTCGCCGTATTGTTCGAGGCAATCGCGACGGAATTCAGCGTCGGTACCGTCCGGTCGAACGCCACGGACGTGCTGTTCGACGTCGTAGTCACGGCCGTCCCGGCGTTGCCGGTGAGATCGGCAAACGCGATGGAGAACGCGATCGTTCCCTCCGTGTCACCGGCCTGCATCGTCACCGTCGCCGTGTAGGTATTGCCGGACGGGTTCGCGATCGTCGCAGTGCGGCCCGCAATCGTCGCCGTCGGCGTACCGATGGACTCACTCGCCGTGAACGTCACCGTCACCGTGTCGCCCACCTTCGCCCGGCTCGTCGCCGCATTGTTCGAGGCGATCGCGACGGAACTGAGCGTCGGCGTGGTCCGGTCGAACGTCACCGCGGACGTGTCCGTGACGGCCGTCACGGCGGTTCCGACGGAGCCCGAGAGACCGACAAACGCGAGGGAGAACGGCACGGCACCTTCGGTGTCGCCGGCCTGCATCGTGACCGTCGCGGTGTAGGTGTTGCCGGACGGGTTCGCGATCGTCGCGGTGCGGCCCGCGATCGTCGCGGTCGGCGTGGCGATCGCTTCGCTCACCGTGAAGGTCACCGTGACGGTGTCACCGACCTTCGCCCGCGCGGGCGCGGCGTTGTTCGACGCGATCGCGACGGAAGTCAGGGTCGGCGGGGTGGACTCGACCGTGAGTGTGCCGTTCGTGAAGGTCGTAAACGTGTAGTTGCTGGCCGACAGGGTTCCGAGGGCGGGCGTGATCGGATAGGAGCCAGCCGTGCTCGCGCTGGAGGCCGTGGTCGAGAAGGTCGGGGCGCCGCTGACCACGCTGCTCGTCTCGCCGTTCACAAAGCCGCTGATCGTGGCGGTGAAGGCCGGGTCGGCCGCACCGAAGGCGCGGGACTTGGCATCGGCGGTGACGATCAGCGAGGCCCGGTTCACGGTGAGCGAAACCGAGCCGCTCGCCGAGTTGTAGTTGTCCGTGTCCGTCGGCGTGAAGGTCACGTTGAGCGTCTGGGCGCCCGCGCCCAGCCTCGTGCCGCTGGCCGGCGCATAGACGAAGGCACCCGCGGCACTTGACGTGGCGCTCAGCTGCGTTCCCGAAAGGGCGGTCCCATAGGTGATCGCGCTGGGGGTCGTCCAGGTGATCGACGGCGTGGCTCGGTTCACGGTCAGCGACACGGAGCCGTTCGCGGAGTTGTAGTTCGCGGTGTCCGTGGGCGTGAAGGTCACCGACAGTGTCTGCGAGCCGGCGCCCAGGGTCGCGCCGCTCGCCGGGCTGTAGGCGAAGCTGCCCGCGACACCCGACGTGGCGTTCAACTGCGTTCCAGAGAGGGTGGTCCCGTAGGTGATCGCGCCGGGAGTCGTCCAGCTGATCGACGGCGTCGCCCGGTTCACGGTGAGGGAAACTGTGGTGGACTCCGTAGCGTAGTTGACCGAGTCCGTCGGGGTGAAGATCACCGCGTGGGAGGCCGTGCCGGCATTCGGCGCGGTGCTGGGGCTGGTGAACGAGAAGGTTCCGGCCACGGAGGCCGAGCCACCGCTCAGGGTGGAGGAGGCCAGCGTTTGACCGTAGGTGATCGCCGACGCGGTCGGCCAGACAGTCACCAAATTGGTGATTTCGAGAGCAAACACCTGCTGCGTCGAACCCCGTGAGTTGCTGGCCGCCAGCGTGAATTGCGAATAGCCGGCCTGGGTGGGCGTGCCGGCGAGCACTCCGGTGGTGGCGTCCAGCGCCAGTCCGGCGGGCAGGGTGCCCACGGTGATCTCGTAGCGCGTGCCCAGACCCTGCGCGCCCAAGTTGGCGAAAAGGGGCTGTCTCGCCTTGGTGGCCAGCACCGGGTTCCCCGGGTAGAAGGCAAACGCCGGGACGCTCTCGAGGGCCGATTGCACCGTAACGAAGCCCGTGCCGGCGGGCGCGCCGGAGCCGCCGCCCGCGGTGTTGCCCCAGACGGTGAGCGCGCCGTCCAATTTTAGCGCCGCGAAGGCGCTGCCCGAGGCAAACAACTGGGTAAAGTCGGTGCCGGCGGGCGCGCCGGTGCCGCCGCCGGCCGAATGACCCCAGGCGGTGATTGAGCCGTCCGAATTCAGCGCCGCGAAGGCGCTGCCCGTGGTCACGACTTGGCTGAAACCGGTGGTCGTGGGGGCGCCGGCGCCGCCGTTGGCGGTGTCGCCCCAAGAGACGATCGAGCCGTCGGATTTCATCGCCGCAAAGGCGGTGGAGCTGGCAAAGATTGTCGTGTAGCCGGTTCCCGTGGCCGCGCCCGTGCCGCCGGCCGCCGTGTTTCCCCAAGTGGTGATCGAGCCGTCCGTTTTCAGCGCCGCGAAGGCGCTGCCCGTCGCAAATACCTGCGTGTAGCCGGTGGCGGTGGGCGCGCCCGCGCCGCCGCTGGCGGTGTCGCCCCAGACCAAAATG
Source organism: uncultured Opitutia bacterium (assembly GCA_903948415.1). GTDB lineage: Bacteria > Verrucomicrobiota > Verrucomicrobiia > Opitutales > Opitutaceae > GAS368. The sequence goes on from CAJAYO010000145.1 coordinate 2,599, forward strand.
GATCCGTCCGACTTCAGCGCGGCGAAGGCGGTGCTGGTGGCGTAGACTTGGGTGAACCCCCCGCCGATGGGCGCGTCGGCGCCGCCGTTCGCGGTGTTGCCCCAGGCAGCGAGCGAGCCGTTGGTGCGCAGCGCCGCAAAGGCGGAACTGGTGGCGATGACCTGGGCGAAGCCGGTGCCCGTGGGGGCGCCGGCGCCCCCGCTGGTGGTGTCGCCCCACGCGGTGATCGAGCCGTCGGCCTTGAGCGCCACGAACGCGGTGCTGGAGGCGAAGACTTGGGTGAAGCCGGTGCCTGTCGGGGCGCCGCTGCCGCCGGCCGCGGAGTGACCCCAGGCGGTAAGCGTGCTATCGGCCTTCAGTGCGGCGAAAGCGCTGCCGGTCGCGAACACCTGCGTGAAGCCGGTGGCCGTCGGGGCGCCGGTCCCGCCGCCGGCGGCGTGGCCCCACGCGACGACGGATCCGTCGGACTTCAGCGCCGCGAAGGCGGTACTCGTTGAAAAGAGCCGGGTGAAACCGGTGGCCGTCGGGGCGCCGGTGCCGCCGTTGGCCGGGTCGCCCCAGGCGGTGATGGCTCCGTCGGCCTTGAGGGCCGCGAACGCCGACAGGTTGGGGAAAGTCCCGGCGTTGAGGATGGCGGATCCCGCCCGCTGGGAGGGCAGGACGACGGCCAAGGCGTTTTGGACCTCGAGGCTGTAGGCCTGGCTCACCGAGCCCAGGCTGTTGGTCGAGGTGATCGTGAAGCTGGAGGTGCCGGCCTCGAGCGGGGTGCCGGTCAGAAAACCGGTGGCCGGGTTCAGGCTGAGGCCCGCGGGGACGGTGCCGGCGCTGAGGCGGTGCCAGTTGCCCGGGCCGAAGGCGCCCACCTGGTAGGCGCTCGTGCCCGCGCCGCCCTCGGCGCCCAAGGGGGTACCCACATAGGCCGTGGGCAACTCGCCGGTGGTGCCAGCCGGCTGGGCGGGGGCCAGCAGCGCCAACGGGGAGCTGAGGGTCAGCGAGGTGGCCGTGGGCGCGCCCGAGCCGCCGGCGCCCGTGGCGCCCCACGCGACGAGGCTGCCGTCGGCCTTCTGGGCCGCAAACGCCTGCGTGGTCGCGAGCACCTGCGTGAACCCGGCGCCGGTCGGCGCGCTGTTGGCGCCGCCGGCGTTCGCCTCGCCCCACGAGACGAGCGAGCCGTCGCCCTTCATCGCCACGAAGGCGGAGACGTTGGCATAGATCTTGGTGAAGCCGGTGCCGGCGGGCGCGCCCGTCCCACCGGAGGCACCGCCGCCCCAGGAAACAATACTGCCATCGGCCCGCAGCGCGGCGAAGGCGTTTTGGTTCGACGAGATCGCGGTATAACCCGTGCCGGTGGGCGCGCCCGTGCCGCCGCGGGTGGAGGCGCCCCAGACGACGATGGCGCCGTCCGCCTTCAGGGCCGCGGAGGCGCCGAGGGAGCTCGAAACGCTGACGAAGCCGCCGCCGCCGGGGAACGCGACATCTCCCGCGGTGGTGGTGCCCCATGTGAGGAGCGTACCGTCGCTTCGCAGTGCGGCGAACCCGCTCGGCGACGGGTAGACGGCGACGTAGCCGCTGTCGGTCGTGGGCGCGGTGCCGCCCTTGGCGGTGTCGCCCCAGGTCGCGAGGCGGCCCTCTGCATTCAGGGCGACAAAGGCGCTGCCGTTGGAGGCAATCGTCACATAGCCGGTGGCGGTGGGAGCCCCGGTGCCGCCGGTGGCCGCGTCGCCCCAGGCGACGATGCTGCCATCCGACTTCATCGCCGCCAGGGAACGGCTGTTGGTGAAGATCTGCGTATAGCCGGTGCCCGTGGGCGCGCCGGTGCCACCGGCGTCGGCCGCGCCCCAGGCGGTGAGGCTTCCGTCGGCCTTCAGGGCGGCGAAGGAGGCGCTGGTGGAAAAGAGCTGCGTGTAGCCGCTGCCCGTGGGGGCCCCGCTGCCGCCGTAGCCGGTGTCGCCCCAGGCGCGGAGGGTGCCGTCCTGCCGCAGCGCGGCGAAGGCCCGGCTGGTTTGGGCGATCTGGACATAGCCGTTGTCGGTGGGCACCCCGGCGGCCCCGGTGCCGCCATAGGTGGCGTTGCCCCAGGTGACGATGACGCCGCCCGGTTGCAGCGCGGCGAAGGCCTGCTCGTTCAGCCCCTGCAGGCCGCTGCTCTGGGCCGCGAGGGCGGAGTACTGGCCGATGCGCTGGTTGGGCAGGGAGCCATTGTTGACCGAAAGGGTGAAGCCCTGCGTCGTGATGCCCAGCCCGTTGCTTGCCGCCAAGATGAAGGCATAGGTGCCGGCCTGGGTGGGCGTGCCGCTCACAAAGCCGGTCGACTCCAGCGTCATGCCGGGGGGCAGTGAGCCACTGATGATTTGGTAGGCCACGTTCGTCCCGGTCGCCCTGAGATCGTAGGCATTCGGCTGGCCGATGCTGTAGCTGGCGTAGCCGGTGGAGAGGGACGAGGCAAAGACCGGGGCCGCGGCCGGGCTGTTGTCCGACTGCGTGACGAGCTGCCACGTCTGGCTCACCTGCCCACTCTCGTTGTAACTGGTGACGGTAAAGGTGGAGTTGCTCGCGCCGGCGGGCGTTCCTTCCAGGTAGCCTGTCGCCGGGTTGAGCGTTAGGCCGCTCGGCAGGGTACCCGACGTCACCACCGAGCCCACGCCCACGCCGGAGGCCCCGACCTGAAAGCCGGCCGGGCCGTTGAGACCGTACGCAAGAGTGCCCATCTGCCGAGAAGCGAATCCGGATGGCACACTGCCGGTGATGCCATAGCCGAAGAAGGGCAAGACGGCCGTGGCGTTTTGCAGCGTGGCAAACGGCAGGGCAGAAGCCCCGTCGGCACCGACCCCCCACGCGGTCACGGTGCCGTCGGCCTTCATGGCTGCGAAGCTGGTGGCCCGACTGAAGATCTGGGTGTAGCCGGTGCCCGTCGGGGCGCCGGTGGCGCCGGTGGTGGCGTTGCCCCATGCGGAGATCGCGCCGTCCGCCTTGAGGGCGGCAAAGGCCTTGCTGCTACTGAAGATGCTGCTGTAGCCGGTGCCCGCGGGCGCGCCGGTGCCGCCGGCGTCGGTCGCGCCCCACGCGACAATCGAGCCGTCGGTCTTGAGGGCCGCAAAGGCCCCGCTGCTGGAAAAGACCTTCGAGAAGCCGGTGCCCGACGGAGCGGCGCTATCCAAGGTGCCGGATGCACCCCAGGAGACGACGGAGCCGTCGGCGCGCAGGGCGGTGAATCCATTCGCGGAAGACCAGACATTGACGAAGGTGGAGCCGGTTGGTGCACTCGTGCCGCCGGAGGCTGTATCGCCCCAGACGGCGAGGCTACCGTTGACGTGGAGCGCCGCGTACGCGCCGCTCGAGGCGTAGACTTGGGTGTACCCGGTGCCGGTGGGCGCGCCGCTGCCGCCGCCGGCAGAGTTGCCCCAGGCGGTGATACTGCCGCTCGATTTCAGGGCCGCGTAGGCATTCTGATTGGGGATGATGGCGGTGTAGCCAGTCGCCGTGGGGGTGCCCGAGATGTTGGCCGAATCGCCCCAGGCCGCGATGCTGCCGTCCGACTTCAGGGCGGCGAAGCTGTCGGCGGCGGCGAAGATCTTCGTGTAGCCGGTCACGGTGGGCGCGCCAGAGCCGCCGCCGGCGGAGGCGCCCCACGCGGCGATGCTGCCGTCCGCCTTGAGGGCGGCAAAGGCCTGCCGGGTGGAAGCGATGGCCTTGTAGCCGGTGGCGGTCGGGGCGCCGGAGCCGCCGTTGGCGGAATCACCCCAGACGCTGATGCTGCCGTCCCACTTGAGCGCCGCAAAGGCGGAGGCGTTCGATGTGACCTGGGTGTAGCCCGTGCCCGAAGGCGCGCCGCTCCCGCCGGTGTCGGCGCTTCCCCAGGCGGCGATCGTGCCGTTGGCTCCCAGGCCGACGGAGGCGCCCGCGTTGGGAAACTGCTGACCCGAACCGATCGTGTAGACCGCCCCGGAGCCCGGCCGCTGGTTTGGCAGGGCAGTGCCCTCGACCTTGATGGTGAAGGCCTGGCTGACGGTTCCCGCCGCGCTGGTGCCCGACAGCGTGAAGGCAAAGGTCCCCGGCTGCGCCGGC
>CAJAYO010000146.1 GCA_903948415.1 uncultured Opitutia bacterium
CCACCCTGCACCACCGCTCCGCTCACTCCAGCGCACCGTTGCGCGCATTGTCGACTAACCCGCGTCCCCTCCGCCCGCCGCCAGGGTCCTCGAACAGGCAAACACGGACCGGTGCCCTCGTCGGCCGCCCGCTGGCGGGCGCGTTTTCGTACGCCGCACGCTCGCGGGCGCTTTTTCGTAGGCCGCCCGCTCGCGGGCGCTTTGGCGTAGGCCGCCCACTCGCGGACGCTTTGTCGTCGGCCGCACGCTCGCGGGCGCTTTGTCGTAGGCCGCCCGCTGGCGGGCGCTTTGGCGTAGGCCGCCCACTCGCGGGCGCTTTGGCGTAGGCCGCCCGCTTGCGGGCGCTTTTTCGTACGCCGCCCACTCGCGGACGCTTTGTCGTAGCGCGCGCAAGCGCGCGGCCTACGGCTGAATCGTTCCAGCTCAGCGTTTTCGTAGGCCGCCCGCTTGCGGGCGCTTTCCCGGAGCGCGCGCAAGCGCGCGGCCTACGGCTGAATCGTTCCGGCTCAGACGGGGGCCCCGCGGTCACCCGCGCGGCGGCAGCGTCGCGCCATCCCGCCACTCGCCGGTCAGCAGGATTTCGTGCTGGTCGCGCGGCACGCCGGTCTCGTTGCGCTGCATGAGCCCGACGAGCGTCTCGATCGCGAGGGCGCCGAGGGCCGCGGGGTCGGCGTAGACCCCGGCATAGTCCCGCTCGGGATGGTCGCCGGCGAGGTCGATCAGGCCGACATCGCGCGGCACCCGCCGGCCCATGCGCTCCAGCCACGCGAGCACCGGACGCGCATGGTTGGCGAGCAGCGCATCCGGCCGCACCCGCTCAAACCACGCCCGGAACGAGGCTTCGTCCGCCGGCACCGCCGGACACGGCGGCAGTCGGTCGGCCCGCGGGAAAAGCGACTGCTGGGCGAGGAAGGCGCCGAGCCAGCGGTCGCCGACGCGCGGGCTGTCGTTCGCTTCGGCAAACACAAACCCGACCCGCCGATAGCCGCGCTCGTGGCAGCGCTGCATGGCCTGCCAGGCCGTCGCGAAATGGTTTTCCGTCACATGATGCAGCAACGGCGACCGCAACGTCATCCCGAGCGCGACACACGAGAAGTGTGGCCACTCCAATTCCAGCGCCGGCCGCGCCGGCGGCAGCCGGCCCACGATCACGCCATGAATGCCCCGCGCCCGCAAAATGGCGGAAAACCGCGCCGGCGTCATCCCCGGTTCGCCGAGCCAGAAGTGCTCCAGCTTGTAGCCAAAATCGCGGGCCCGCTCGACGGCGCCGGGAAAATAATCCGGCCGGTCGTGATGCACCGGCCGCCAGCCCTCGCGCGTCGGATAGTTCGTCACAAACGCCATCGTCACATGCTTCACCGCCTTGCCCGAGCGGCGGGACCGCATCAACGCCGCCACGAGCGGATTTTGCCGGTAGCCGAGCTGGGTCGCCAGGGCGCGGAGGCGAGTCCGCGTGGCCGCCGGAATCCGCGGATGATCCCGCAACGCGAGCGCCACCGTCGAGCGGTGCACGCCGGCGCGGTCGGCGACGTCCTGGAGCGTCACATGGGGCATCCCACCTGATTGGGAAGGCCGCGCACGCTTGTCGAGTCCGCGCGCGTGGCCGCCGCCCGACATGGGCTGGAAAGCCCATGCCCCGTGGCACGGGCTTTCCCGCCCGTGGGTTTGGGGTGGGCCGTGCGCTCCG
>CAJAYO010000147.1 GCA_903948415.1 uncultured Opitutia bacterium
CGCTGGGCGCGTGGAGTTTCGGCTGGGCGGTTGAACCGGGCAGTCACGTGCCGCTCGGCATCGCGTTTTTCGAGGGCGCGGCGCTGATGGCGCTCGCGCTGGCGCTGGCGGTGCGGAGTTTTCGCCGCGACGCGGCCAGGGAACAAGACGGGGTGAACGCGCGGGCGCCGGCATGAAGCCGCCGGCCGGAAAATTCGCCGGGGCGTGCTCGGCTACGCGCGCCGTGCGCGGGGGTGGCCCGGGCGCTTGCGTGGCCGGCGGGTCGGCCTAACCTCCGCTTCCGTCCGCATGAAAACGAAAATTCTGCTCGGCCTGATGTTCGCCCTGCTCGCCGCGATTTCGGCGGGGGCTGCGGCTGCGGACGGGTTTAGCCAGGAAAACGCAGCGTGGCGGGCGAAGCGGATCGCCGAGCTGACGGCGCCCGACGGCTGGTTGGCACTCGTCGGATGGCACGTTCTCAAACCCGGCGAAAATACCGTCGGCCACGCGCCGGGAAACGATGTCTTGCTTCCCCAAGGGCCGGCGCGGCTCGGGGTCGCGACGCTCGCGGCGGATGGCAAAGTAACGCTGCAGGTCGCCGCCGCGGTGGGGGCGACGATCGACGGACAGGTCGCGCGCAGCGGTGAACTCCGGGTCGGGGGCGGTGCCGTGAAGCCCACGCTCGTGGCGTGCGGCACAGTGAGTTTTTTTGTAATCGAACGCGGCGGAAAAAGGGCGCTGCGCGTGAAGGACAGCGCGTCGGAGCGGCGGGCGCGTTTCGCGGGGGTGGATTATTTTCCCCCCGATCCGGCGTGGCGCATCGAGGCGCGCTGGGTGGCGTTCGAGAAATCGCGGATCATCCCGCTCACGACGATTCTCGGCCAAACGTCCCCGGCTCTCGTGCCGGGCAAGGCGGTGTTCGAGCGCGACGGAAAAACCTATGAGTTGCTCGCGATCGACGAGGGCCCGGGCGAGCCCCTGTTGTGCGTGATCGCGGATGCGACGACCGGCCAGGAGACGTATGGCGGGGCGCGGTTTGTTTACGCCGAGGCTCCGAAGGACGGGGTGGTGGTGTTGGATTTCAATCGCGCGGAGAACCCACCGTGTGCGTTCACGCCCTTTGCCACGTGTCCGTTGCCGCCGAAAGAGAACCGGCTGCCGTTCGCGGTGACGGCGGGCGAGAAGAATTACCGCGGGTCGCACGACTGAAGCGGGGCGGGTGGGCGGCGGTCCGAGTCGGCGGCGCCGGCGTGCGACGCCGGAGTCCAGAACATGCTGTCGGGATCGGCGAAATCCGGGCGCTCCGCGGGCTGCGGGCGCGGGCAGGGTACGACGCTGAGATCGGGCCGCGGGTTGGGCACGAGGAAATCGTGCCGTGCGGTGCGTGCGGGGGCGGCGCTGAGCGCGGGCCACTCCGCGCGGAGGCGGAGGGTCGGCGATTCAAACCGGCGGCGGCTGTGGCTGGCTCCAAGGGGATCGGTGTGCATGGCGGTGGGGAGCCCGCTCTGGGGACGACACCGATGAGGCCAATAAAAAGCCCCTCCGGTGTGGCACCGGAGGGGCTAAAGTCGTTTTGACGTTTAGAACCCTCGCGGCGCCCGCATAACGGCGACGGAGACGGATACTACGGATACGACGGAGACGGCGACCACGGAGAGGTGGGCGGGAGGCGAAACGAGTGTCGTGCCGTCGAGGTTCATGAGTCTGCGCAGAAAGAGGCCGGTCGGTGAGGCGGTGTCAAGGCGCGGGTTCGCGGCGGATTCCGGCGTTAGGCCCGAGCTTAATCTCCTCGCCAGTCCCGACGGCGGGACCAAATTCGCGGCGTGATGACCGACCCCACGTCACGGGCTGCCCTGATGCCTCACGTTCCGGCGCCCGCGCTGGAACGGCGCAAGTTTCTCTCGGGGGCGGCGCTCGGCGCGGCAGCGCTCGGGCTCGCCGGAACCTCGGGCCGTGCCGCGTCCAGTCCCTCGGCGGCGGTCGGGCCGGGCCGCCGCCGGCCGGTGTTGATGAAGGCCGGGCATCAGCACGATCACTCCGAGATGACCCTGCGGGCGCTCGCGGCGTTTGGCGTGAATCATATCTGCAGCGGCGCGATCGGACGGAAGGTGGAGGAGGAGTGGAGCGTCGAGGCGTTGCTGCGGCTGCGGAAACACGTCGAGTCGTTTGGGCTCAAACTGGACTGCGTGCCGTTGCCGATGAGCTCGCGCGAGATCAGCCTGGCCGAAATGCCCGAGATTCTCCTCGCCAAGGATCCGGAGCGCGACCGGGCGATCGCGGATATTTGCACGATGATCCGCCATGCCGGCCAGGCGGGCATCCCCATGGTGAAATACAATCTCACTTTCATCGGCGTCGTCCGCACGGAAAGAACGACGGGACGTGGCGGCGTGAGCCTCAGCACGTTCGACTATGCCAAGGGGAAACAGGAGCCGCCGCTCACCGAGGCCGGGCGCATCACCGAGCAGATCTACTGGGACCGCATCGACTATTTTCTAAAACGGGTCGTGCCGGCCGCCGAGGAGGCGAAGGTGAAGATCGCGCTGCACCCGCAAGATCCCGGCATGCCCAAGGGCCAGGGTTGGCGCGGGGTCGAGACGGTGCTCGGTTCGGTGGAGGGGCTGAAGCGTTTTGTGGAGACATCCGCGAGCCCGTATCACGGTCTGAATTTCTGCCAAGGCACGGTGTCCGAGATGCTCGCGAAGCCGGGCGAGGAGATTTACGACGTGATCCGGTATTTCGGGAGCCGGGGGAAAATCTTCAACGTTCACTTCCGCAATATTCGCGGCGGCTTCCTCAAATTCCAAGAAGTGCTGCCCGACGACGGCGATGTCGACATGCCGCGGGCGTTGCGCACGTATCGCGAAGTGGGTTACGACGGAATGATCATGCCCGACCATGTGCCGCAGATCGTCGGCGACGTGGGCGGTCAAAAAGCCTTCGCGTTTTGCTTCGGCTATATCCAGGCGCTCCTGCAGCAGTTGCGCGCAGAGGCCTGAGTCCGGGGCCGGCTGGCGTGGACGGTCCGCGGCGGGGCGGGTTGCGCGGGTTCCGCCGGGCGGCACAACGTTTCCCCCGGTGTTTCGTCAATCCCCTGCGTTCCCCAAAAACATCCATGAAATCCCCCCTCAAATTCCTCGCGGCGTATTGCGCCGCCTGTCTGATCACCGTCGCGGCGTTCGCGGCCGACGCTTCGCCCACGGGCACGTGGAAATGGACCCAAGCCGGCCGCGGCGGCAATCCGGGCACCGAGCGCGCGATGAAGCTCGAACTCAAGGACGGCAAGCTGACGGGCACGCTCCTCAGCTGGCAGATGGGCGACAACACGATTCCCGAAGCGGCGATCAGCGATGCGTCGTTCAAGGCCGGCACGGTCGGGTTTTCGGTGACGACGGAGTTCAACGGCAACAAGCGCACCGCGAAATACGAGGCGAAGCTCGAGGGCGACAAGCTCACGGGGACGATCGAGAGCCCGGGGCGGGACGGCGCCGTGCAGAAGCGCGAGTGGGCCGCCACCCGCGCGAAGTAACGCGCCGCTCGTCGGCCACGACGGCCGGTCTTCGTTCTCCCGCACCCCCGCCGGTGCGGGTTTTTTTTGCCGGTGTGGGGCGGCTCGTCCGAACTGTCAGGCAACCGGGGTGATTGCGCGGGCGGAGGGGCGACGCAGGGTTCCGGACGACAGCGTGGGCTCGGGCAAATGGGTGCTTCCTCGTTGCGCGGGCCTCCTGTTCGAATTCCAACTTTCCAGCCCGAGCCAAAACGCCTTTCCGCTTCATGTCCGTTTCCTCCACCCCGCACCCCGTCACGCCGTCGTCGGTGCGTCGCCGTTATGCCATCGTGGGCCTCGGCTCACGGCACGAGCTGTACCAGGATGGGATCGAAAAGACCCATGCGGCGACGGCCGAACTCGTCGGGCTGTGCGACGCGAATGTGGGCCGCGTGGACCTGGCCCGCCGTCGTTCCGCGCAAAACGGGGCGGCGGTGCCGCGGGGTTACGGGTCCGCCGATTTTGGGCAAATGCTGGCGGAGACCAAGCCGGACGTGGTGATCGTCACGAC
>CAJAYO010000148.1 GCA_903948415.1 uncultured Opitutia bacterium
CCGGCCCGGGCTCGGCGAGAGACGGCCGGCGGGCGAGCAGCGGCGTATGCCGGATGTAGTCAAAAAGTTGAGCCGGAAGCTCGCCGGCCGGGGCGACGAGGTCCGCCAGACCGGCGGCGATGGCGCTGTGCGGCATGCCGGCAAACTTGGCCGAGGCCGGATCCTGCACGAGCACGATGCCGGCGTGTTCCTTGATCGCCCGGATCCCAAGCGTGCCGTCGGAGCCCATGCCCGAGAGGATGACGCCGACGCTGCGTTCGCGTTGGTCGGCCGCGAGCGCGCGGAAGAAGAAATCGATCGGCAGCCGCAGGCCGCGGGGGGCGGCGGGCGCGAGCAGATGGAGGACGCCGTGCAAGATGGACAGGTCTTTGTTGGGCGGGATCACGTAGACGCAATCCGGCCGGACCGCGGTGCGATTCCGGGCCTGCGCGACCTTCAGCGGGGTGACGCGCTGGAGCAGTTCCGCCATGATGGCCGGGTGCGTCGGGTCGAGGTGCTGGACCACGACGAAGGCCACTCCGCTCTGGGCCGGCACCTGGGCGAAAAACTGTTCGAGCGCCTCGAGGCCGCCGGCGGAGGCACCGAGGCCGACGATGGGAAAGGCCGCGGCGGCCAGGGGCGGGGCGGGGATCGGTTGGGCGGGGGCGGGACGAAGACGGGCCCGCGCCGACGGGGATCGCGTGGATTTGAGGGGCTTCGTCCTGGTGGATAAATGTCCCGGCAGGGGCGCCCCCGCCCGCCGCCACCGTCCGGGCAAACCGCCGCGAGTGCGAGCGGGAAATGGGCCCAACGAACGGCGGGAGGGCGCCCCGGCCGAACGGCGCGCCGTATCCGGCAAAAAACTATTCCGTCGGCGCGCCGGTGGCGCACCCCCCCCGCCGCCGCCGCGCATCCACGCGGACCCGAGCGGATGCGCGGGGCTACCGGTTGACGCGCCGGTAGGTGTCGCCGTAGAGCACGACGGCCTGCATGTCCTTGATCGTAATCAGCGTCTGCTTGTTGGTGACGAGCGCGGGCTTGCCGGCGGCCTCGGCGGCCTTGACGGTGAAGGCCTGTTTTTGGGCGACCGTGCGCTGGGCGCCGAATTTGATGCGCTGCATGCCGCCGTTCTTTTGGATTTCCAAGCGGCGGTCGCCCGGGCCGTCGCCGGTTTCGTAGATGCCGGCGACATCGGTGAGGAGGCGCTCGGCCGGCTCGGCCTGCATCAGGGTGAATTTGGGGGTAAGCGTCCGCGGCGGGCGGGTGAGGAACCAAACGGTGAACGCGTTGACCGCGATGATCGCGACGACCATCGCGCCCAGGTTCATCGAGGGGAGCGAGCCGAAGGTGCGGGCGACGATTGTGTCCGCGGGGCCCGCGCCGTGGTCGGAGGCGGGTTCGACGCCGGAAATCGCATCGATGATTTGCGCGGGGGTGATGACGCCGCCGGCTTTCACGGCCGACGACCAGCTGATGAAGTTCAGGTTGCCGGCCTTGAGCTGAACGACGAATTTCCCGGTGGAACCGGTGAGGCGCAACTCGGGCTCGGCGGGATGAGGGACGCTCGGCGCGAGGGCGGTCGCGGAGTCCAGCAGCGTGCGGATCTGTTTCAGCGAAAGGTAATGGAGCTGGGCGTCGGGCAGGGTCGCCCCGGCCTTTTTGGCGTCCGTCGACAGATGCCGAAACGCGACGGAAAAGAGAAGTTCGACCGGTTGCTTCATGGCGAAATGATGTAAACGGGCTCGTCGTCGGCCCCGATGCGGAAGTTGCCGGTCGCGAGGTTGCCGTCGTCGATGATGCGGTCGATGGATTCGATGAGGTCCAGGTCCATCACAAACGGAGCCGCGGCGGTATTGCTGATCGCGATGGCCGCCTTGAAGCGGGTGCCGTCGTGCATCTGGGTATTATCCCAGTTGTATTGGCCACCGAGGGGAGTCTTGGCCAGCCAGGCGGTGGGGTTGATCCGGTTGGCGACCTCCGGGGGCAACACCCCGGCGACCGTTTCGGCCGGCCAGGTGCCCATCTCATGCACGTAGGTCTCGAAGGCGGCGGAAAAGGTGCGGAGGTTGTTGCCGATCTGGGTCGCGGTCGTGCGCCGGCGCACGTTTTTCAGCGTGGGGAGCGAAATGGCCGCGAGCAGGCTGATGATTGTGACCACGACCATAATCTCCGTCAGGCTGAAGCCCCGGGAACTCCGATGGGGCAACCCGCGGGCCGAGCGTTGGGATTGGCGAGGTGCCGTCATGAAAAAAGCGTGGTTGGGGAAGCGGCCAAGGGACGGCATTATAGGGACAAATCCCTAATGGTGCGAGTGGTGGGTCGGCACAACTGGAAAATGTCCGCTACGTGTTTCCGCGATGCGAGGGCGATCCGGTTTGGGGCCTGGCGGGCAGGCCGGCGGGTGGGGGCCGGGAGAAGTTGGGCTGGCCGCCGGAGGTCGGCACTCGGGTTCAACGGGCCGGCGTGGGAACGGGCCCGGTGAGCGAAAACCGTTTCGGATCGGGAATAAAATATTCGACGTAGCCGAGCATCATTTCGTCGAAGGTTTGCGGGCCCCAGCGCACGGTTTTGGTCGGGTCGGGATTGGCAGGGTTGCCGGCGCTGTTGTCATACCACGCGGTGTAGACGAGGCGCGTGCCGCGGGGGAGCGTGGGCGGTTCGGCGAACTGATACGCCAGTTGCCAGTTGAAATCGTAGGCGGGCACGTCGAGGAGGACTCGGCGCGTGCCGTCGGGAAGCACGGCCTCGTAGCGGGCGGCTTTGCCGCGGACATGCATGTGGGGGAGGAGGCTGAGGAGGGTCACCGTCGCGGGCAGCGTGAGCGCGGCGGTCTCGGGGTGGTGGGCGGCACCGGCGGGGATCAGCAGGCGGGGATTGGCGAGACCGGCGACCTGGATGACGTGCTGCGGCGGGGCGGACGCGAAGAGGAGGCCGATGCTGGTCCGGTCGGTCGTCGCGAGGCCGTTCGGCGTGTAGTGCATCTGGAAACTGAGCGTGGAGCCGGCGGGGATTTTTTTGGCGAAGCCCGCGGGGAAAATCGCGTGGGTGTTGCCGGGCACATAGGCGGCGAAGAAGCCGTCGCGCTCGTCGGCCCCGGAGTTGCGTCCGCCGCGGGGCGGCTCGCCGGGCGGATGCACGCGGACGATGACGTGGTGGACGACGGCGCGCGCGGTGGGCCGGATCTCGTAGCCGCGGATCCAAGTGTCCGCGGTGAAGTTCGTGGCGACTCGGATTGTCTGATACGGCATGACGCCGTCGGCCTTGATCGCGACGGCGCGGGGAAACTCGAGGACGGCGTCGGGCGGGCCGATCAGCCAGCCGGCGGGGAAGACGCGGGGCAACGGGGCGTCGGCCGGATGGCCGACGGGTTTTTCGCCGGCGAGCCAGGCGACGAGATCGGCGCGGTCGGCGGGAGCGAGCGAGCGGTCGTTTTTCCAGTGGCTCGATTCGCCGGGGGCGGGCGGCGCGGCGAACCACGGGGGCATGGCGCCGCGGGCGACCTGCTTGCGCATCATGCCGGCGTGGGCCCGCACGTCCTCGTAGGTCGCGAGGCTGAAGGGGGCGACGCCGCCGTCGCGGTGGCATTCGAGGCAGTTGGTTTGGAGCAGGCGCGAAATGCGGTTGTGATACGTCACGGCGGGTGCGGGCGAGGCGCCGGGCGTGCCGGAGAAGTCGAGGGCGCAGCCGGGCGCGTCGGTGGCGGCGATGGCCGGAGCTTGGCCGGCGAGCACGGCGGCGAGCGCGTCGCGCACGTAGCTGACGCGCGGGGCGTCGAGGGCGTAGCCCAGGCCATACTGGTCGTCGAGCGCGCCGCGGTAAACCAGCGTGCGAGCGGCATCGAGCACGAAGACTTCGGCGGTGGACCTGGCCTCCAGCGCGGAGGCGAGGCGACCGTCGCGGTCGTGGACATAGCGGCCGGCCAAGGCGTGGGCCTGGAGGGCGGCGCGGATGTCGGCGGGTGGGTCGGTGGCGGTCGGATTGACGAACAGAAACGCGACGCCTTGGGCGGCGAACGCCTGTTCGAGGCGGGCGAGGCTGGGCGTGTATTTCATCGTGACCGGACAGGTGGTGCTGGTGAGGGCGATCACGAGGGCCGGCGCGGAGCGGTGGTCGGAGAGGCGGCCCGGGCGGCCGGCGAAATCGGTGAAGGCGAGATCGGGGACGAGGCGGCCCACGCCGCGTTCGGCGGGTTTTACGACGACGGGGCCCTGACGCGGCGAGTCCACGGCGGCGGGCGCAGGGTCCGGGGCGGTGGCCGCGGGGGCGGGTGCGGCGAGCGGGTCGGCGCGGTCGCGGGCGAGTCCACGGGCGAGGGCGCGGATGTCTGCCAGGGTGATGATGCCGGTGCCGCGGCGGTCGAGCCGGTCAAACCAGGGCGCCGGGCCGGCCTCCGCGCGGGTCAGTTGGCCGTCGTGGTTGGCGTCGAGCTGCCGGAAGCGTGCCTCAAGCCCATCGGCCGGGGCGGCGGCGCCGGCCCACGCCGCGGCCACGAGGAGGAGGGAGCAGCAGGCGGGAAAAAAACGGGCGGACATGGCGGGGAAGATGCCCGCGGGGCGCGGGCGGGGACGGGTTACGGCGCGGACAGGAGCTGGCGGGCGTCCGCGCGGGTGGGATCGAGGGCGAGGGTGCGGCGCGCCGCGGCCTGGGCGCCGGCGCGGTCGCCGCTGCGGAGGAGGACGGTCGCGAGCGCGTAGGGGTAATCAGGAGACGCGGGGGCGATCGACTCGGCCTGCCGGAGCGCGTCGGCGGCGTCGGGCAGGCGGTTGGCCTGGGCGAGGAGGAGGCCGAGGTTATACCACGCGCGGTCGAAGCGCGGGTCGCGTTGGATGGCCTGGCGGAAGGCCATCTCGGCGTCGGCGGGCTGGCGGGCTTCGGCGAAGGCGAGGGCGGCGCGGTAGGCGGAAGGGGCGTCGTTCGGCTGCAGCTGCGCGGCGCGGAAAAAGGCGGCGGCGGCGGGCTGGGCGGCGCCCTGCGCGTTGTGGACGAAGCCGAGCGCCTCGTAGATGCCGGGGGAATTGGGGTCCCATTGCACGGCGAGCTTGATGGATTTTTCGGCTTCGGCGTAGCGGCCGCGGTTGGCGAGGTCCTGGCCGATGCGGAGGCGGCCGCCCGGCTGGTCGGCGGAGAGGGCGAAATAGGCGTCGAGTTCGCGGCGGGACGGCGAGTTCTCGGGGAGTTCGGCGGAGAGCGCCCAGGCGGCGTCGAGGCGGACGAGGCGGACGGGGTCCTGCAGCAGGGCGTGGAGGCGGTCGTGGGACGGCGCGTGGCCGTTGAGCAGGCGGACGGCGGCGGCGCGTTCGAGCGGATCGCGGGCGGCGAGCGCGGTCTGGGCGACGGCGACGACGGGGCCGGTGCGCTCGAAGGGCGTGAGGAGATCGAGCAAGGTGGCGCGCCAGGCGGGAACGTCCTCGCGGGCGAGGACGGCGAGGAGCGCGGCGGGCGCGGTGGGTTGGTTGGCCTGGGCCGCGGCGATGGCGCGGGTGCGGGTGCGCTGGTGCGAATCGAGTTTCGGGCCATACCATTTGTCGGCGGCCTCGATGGCCCACTCGGTGGACTTGTCGGTGTGGCAGCGGTTGCAGGCGTTGGGGATGCCGAGTTCCTTGGTGAGCAGCGGGTCGGGGCGCAGCCAGCCGTGATCATGGCGCGGGGCGCGCTGCATGTAGGAGGTCGTCGGCATATGGCAACTGATGCACTGGTTGCCGGTGCTGCCGGCGGCGTGATGCGAGTGGGCGAGCGGATCGATGGGGACGGCGCGCGTGCCGTTGGGCTGCAGGCGGCCGGGCGCGGCGTGGCACTGCATGCAGAGCGAGTTGTCGCTGGCGGGCAAAATGGTCTTGTTGGTGTGCGGATCGTGACAGTCGAGACAGGTGACGCCGGCGTGGCCCATGCGGCTGACGAGCAGGGAGGTCCAGTTGAAATCTTCGTCGCGCTGCTGGCCGTCGGGATAAAACACGGCCGCCTCGGTGGGGAGCGTGATGCGGTGGTGGTCGAAGTAATTGTCGCCGGGTTGAAAATCGTGGGTGAGGAGTTCGTTGCGGGCGTGGCAGGGCGCGCAGGTGTGCATCATGCGCTGGCGGTCGCCGCGAAACGGGGCGGCGGGCGCGGCGGTTTTGTAGTTGGGGAGGACGTGGGCCGCGGTGCTGGGTCCGTGGCACTGGATGCAGCCGACGCCGTGCTCGACCCAGGTGGATTTGTAGGTGTCCGCGACGGCGTCATAGTTTTTCTGATATCCGGTCATGTGGCAGTGGGCGCACATGGAGTTCCAGTTCATGCCGCGGCCGGTCCAGTGGCCCCATTCGCCGGGCTGGCGGTCCTCCTGGCCGAAGACGTTGAACCAGTCTTTTTTCACGGGATCGAAGGCGAGGTCGGTGGGCTGCCAGCGGCCTCCGCCGGTGGGGACGAGGGGCTGCCAGAGGGGTTTGTGGCCGAGGATGAGATCGGGGGCGTAAGGGACGGCGGGGCTGGTGCCGGTCGCGGGGGTGGTCAGGGTGGGCCGGCCGTTTTGCCAGGCGAGGTCGAAGCGCGAGCCGCCGTCGCCGATGGTTTTCGGGGCGGTGAAGGCCGCTTCGTCGCGCGCGTCGATGACGCGGTTGGCGAGGGCGTGGTCGGACGGGGCCCAGGCGGCGTGAATTGCGGCGTGGCAGGTCTGGCAGGAGGCGGAGGTTTGTTGGACCGCCGCCGCGACCGTGCGGGGGGCCGCGGGCGCGGTGGAGGCGGAGGGGTGGGCGGTTCGGCCGCAGCCGGAGAAGGTCGCGCCGGCGACGGTGGCGAGATAGGCGGCGAGGCTCCACGCGGTAACGCGGCGCCACGAACGGCGCGTCTGGCGGAGGGGCGACCGAAAGCGGCGGAAAATGGCGGTGTAGAAGTCCACGGGTGAAATTCGAGGGCTACCGGGCGGGGGCGCGGCGCACAAGCGGTGAGTTTGCGCGATGGAAAAAAGGTGGGCGGCAGGCCCGGAGCGGAAACGGGCGGGCTGGCGTAATTGTGGGGGCTGCCGGGCGAATCCCGTTTGCGTTCGGCCGCTTTTTTTCTCCCATTGGCGCTCCCTCCACGTCCACTTCCCATGCACCACGCTGCGCTCTTCACTCCGGTTTCCCTCGGCTCACTCGCTTTGCCCAACCGCATTCTCATGGCGCCGCTCACGCGGTGTCGCGCTGATGCCGCGCACGTGCCGACCGACCTCATGGTGGCCCACTACGCGCAGCGGGCCAGCGCCGGCCTGATTGTGGCGGAGGCGACGATGGCCATCGCAGGCAACTCCGCGTTCGGCGGGCGGGAACCCGGCATCTACTCCACGGCCCAGGTGGCGGCCTGGAAGAAGGTCACCGACGCCGTGCACGCGAAGGGTGGTCAAATCGTGTTGCAGATCTGGCACGGCGGGCGGGCGTGTCACTCGTTGCTGAATGGCGGCGCGCAGCCGGTGGCGCCGAGTGCGTTGCGGATCACGAACGACGAGACGCATACGCCGGAAGGAAAGAAGCCCTACGAGATTCCGCGCGAGCTGCGCGATGACGAACTGCCCGGCATCGTCGCGGGCTTCCGGGCGGCGGCGCAGAACGCGCACGCGGCGGGTTTTGACGGCGTGGAGGTTCATGGCGCCAACGGCTACCTGCTCGATGAATTCCTCCGCGACGGCAGCAACGGGCGCACCGGGCGTTACGGCGGCCCGATCGAGCACCGGGCGCGGCTGTTGCTGGAGGTGGTCGATGCGGTCATCGGCGTGTGGGGCGCGGGGCGCGTGGGCGTGCGCATTTCGCCGCTCAACAGTTTCA
Organism: uncultured Opitutia bacterium; assembly: GCA_903948415.1. Classification (GTDB taxonomy): domain Bacteria; phylum Verrucomicrobiota; class Verrucomicrobiia; order Opitutales; family Opitutaceae; genus GAS368. The sequence goes on from CAJAYO010000148.1 coordinate 7,752, forward strand.
ACGACATGAAGGACAGCGACCCGGTCGGCGTGACGACCTACGTGGCGACGGAGTTGAACCGGCGGGGCATCGCCTACCTGCATCTGATGCGCGGGGATTTCTTCGGCGTGCAAACGGGTGACGTGGTGACGCCGGCGCGCGCCGCGTTCAAGGGCGCGCTGATCGGCAACATGGGCTACACGCCGGCCGAAGCGGCGCAGGCCGTGGCGGACGGCACGCTGGCGGCGGTCGCGTTCGGTCACCATTACGTCAGCAATCCCGATCTCGTGGAGCGCGTGAAGGCCGGGGTCGCGTTGGTGGAGCCGGACGGGCGCACGCTCTACACGCAGGACGCGCAGGGTTATACGGACTACCCTGCGTTCGCCGCGGGTTGAGTGCGCCGGGCGCGCGCGACGGGACGGGGTTGGGGCTGCCGCGCGAGGACGCGTTGTTTTTCGCCCGCGCAGCCGGCATGGTAGACCACGAGATACTGCAACTCCTCGAGGCTGAGGCCGCGCAGCCAGGCGCGGCGGGCCCGAACGTCGAGCCGGCGCAAATCGCACAAGGGGCAGGTGGCGGGATTGGAGCGGTCGACCGGGCAATGCCTCGACAGGGCAATCGCCTGGGTTTCCAAGCGGCTGCGGCGGTCGTCGGTGACGACGGACTTAGGGGCTTTCATGGTCGTTGGGGTCGAAAGGGGAGGAAGGGTGGAACCGCTGGCGGGATGGGCGCACAGGGAGCGAGAAGGCGAGCGGGAACTCTAGCCGAAGGCGGCGAGGGCGGCTGCGCAGATCTTGCGAAATCTTCGGGCAACATGGGGCGCGGATTGTCCGGAAGG
>CAJAYO010000149.1 GCA_903948415.1 uncultured Opitutia bacterium
AGCAGGCGTGGCAGCGCTACAAATCTCCCGCCGTCGTCTTCCCGCACGGCCCGATGGGGGTCTCCGGCGGCGAAATCGTCTGGGATACCACCGGCGGAAAATTCGGCCCGTTTGCCGGGCAGGTCTTCGCCGGCGACTACACGCGGTTCGTCGTGCGCGCCACGCTGGAGAAGGTCGCGGGCGAGTGGCAGGGGGTGTGTTTCCCGTTCCTCGGCCGCAACGAAACGCCCGCTTACACTTCGGGCGAGAAACTCCTCGCCGGCATCACCCGCAGTGCCTTCGCCCCGGATGGCAGCCTCTACCTCGGCGCGTCCGGCGGCTGGGGCGCGGGGGCCGACGGTTTGCAACGCATCGTCTGGGACGGCCAGGTCTCGCCCGAAATCCACGACGTGAAACTCACCGACCGCGGTTTCCGCCTCACGTTTACCCGTCCGATGAGCGCCGCCACCCTCGCCACCGTCGCCAACTTCGAGGTCAATCGCTTCCGCTACTACTACCAACACAAATACGGCTCGCCCTGGGTGGACGAGGCCCGCGTCGCCGTCCGCGAGGTCCGGCCTGCTGCCGACGGGCGTGCGGCCGAGCTCGTCCTCGCCGAACTGCAGCCCGGCTTCGTCTACGAGCTCTCGGTCGCTGCGCTGCGCACGGCCGATCACCAGCCGCTGGCGAATCCGCTCGCCTACTACACGGCCAATCGGCTGCTCAACGGCGAGCGCACCGTCGGCGGCACGACGCGCCTGCCGCGCCCCGGGGAGGCCGCCGCCGACGCCAAAGCCGCCGCGGCCGTCGCCACGACCTCACCGGCCGAACTCGTCGCGGCGGGCGAAAAAATCTACCGCCTTTATTGCGTGCCCTGCCACCAACCCGACGGCCGCGGCATTCCCGGGGGTGCGGCCAATTTCCGCGACGACAAGACGCGGTTGGCGAAGCCGGACGCCGAACTCCTCAAGATTATTACCGACGGCAACGAGCAGAAAGGGATGCCGGCCTTCGGGGCCATCGCGACGGCGGGGCAACGCAAGGCGGTGCTCGCCTATATCCGGGCGACGTTCGGCGGGAAATAGCCCGCCGCCGGCCCGCCGGTCGCAAACAAAAAACCCGGCGCGGTGAGGCGCCGGGTCTTGATCGAAAGGCTTCAGTCTTTCTTGCCGCGCGAACGTCCGCCGCCGCTGCTGCGGCGGGCTGGCTTTTTCTCGTCGCTCGCGCCGTCTTCCGCGGCGAACTTTGAGGCCTTCGCGTTCACCCAGAGTTCGTCCTTGGCGTTCTTGTTGAGCCAGAAAATCTCGCCCGCGTGTTCGACGAACACCGGCTTTTCCTTGGCCTTGTCCGGCACCTGGAGACCGGCCCCGAGGAGGGCGGCGGTCAGATCGCCGGACGATTGGCCGAGTTCGGCGGAGACGCGGTCGAGCTTGCCGGCGAATCCGCCCGTGCGGGTTTCTTTCAGGAGCAGGCGCACGGCGGACAATACGTTGGCGGCCGCCGGGGCCGCGGGCGTTTCCGCCGCCGGGGCTGGCGCCGGAGCGGCAGGAGCAGGAGCGGCTTCCGGCGCGGGATTTGCGCCGACCGGGGCTGCGGCGGGTGCGGACTCGGTTGCAACCCCTGGCGGCTCGGTCGGAGCCGAAACCGGGGCGGGCACGTCCGTCGCGGGGGTGGTTTCTGTGGTGGCGGGGCCGGCCGGAGCGAGGACTTCACCGGGCAGCTTGTCGCGCCCGTTGATCCAGACACCGCCGCGGGAATCCAGGTTCACCCACCAGACTTCTTCGCCGAAGACGACGTAGACGGGCTTGTCGTTCGGGTTGGCCGGGACCGTGAGTCCGGTGGCCGCGAAGGCGGCGATGAGGTCCACTTCGGAGCGGCGGAGCGCCCGGGCCAAAAAGGCCGTGCTGCCGGAGCCGCCCGGGCCGCGCCGATTGCGGCGCATGTGCGGACGGATCTTGTTGAGGAATTCGGCTCCGGTGGGCAGGGGCGTGACCGCACCCTCCGCGACCGGCGCGGGGGCATGGTGGCCGGCGGCTTCGGCCGGGGCGGACTCGGGTGCCGCGACCGGCGCTCCCTCGGCCGGGGCGACGGCGGGTGCCACGGGTGCGGCGGCGGCCTCGCGGCGCGCGCGGGTTTCGAAATGAGGACGGGCGACCGGTTGGTCGGCGACCGGCTCGGGCGACCGCTCGGGCTTCGGCTCCTCGGCGGGCTGCTCGATGCGCGTCGCCTTCACGTTGCGGAAGACCGGACGCGGTTTCTCCTTCGTATTGATCCAAAGTTCCCCGCGGCGGTTGATGTTCAGCCAATAGAGGTCGCCGTCATATTCGACGTACTCGGCGCGCGATTCCTCGTCGACGGGCATCACGAAACCGCACTCGACGAGCGCGCCCTTGATGTCGTCCTCGGTCTGGTCCCATTTCTTCGCCAGATAATCGGTGCCCACGCTCATGCCCGGACCGCGCTGATTGCGGCGGAGGTGGGGTTTGATGGCGTCGAAAAACACCGGCAACTCCTCCTCCTCGGAGGTGCTGAGCTTGTCCCAATCGTCCTTGGCCTCGTCGTGGGACTCGGGATCGTCGTCGCGCGAGGTGTCCACCGGCTTGCGGAAACCGTCGTCCGGGGCGGATTTCTCCTCGATAAAACTGGGTGGCGGCGCCTCGGCGGCGGCGGGGGCGGGCCGCGTGGCAGCCTCGAATTTCGCGGCAAACTCCGCGCGGAGCTTCTCCGCCTCGGCCTTCGCGGCGGCGGCGGCGGCATCCGCGAGCGTCCAGTCGCGCTGCGTCGAACGACGCGCGAGGCCGGTGAACGCGAGCAGATTGTCGGGCGTGGAGTGATATTGGATGATTTCCCACTCGTCGCGGCCGAGATCGTTCAGAAATTTTTCCAGCATCGCGGGCGTGGCAAAGCCACCTTTCCCGCTGGTGATGACCTTATATTCCCAGAGTGACATAGAAAATGAAATGGTAGGGGGCTGAAGCTGACCCATCCCAAATGCCCGCCCAATTGCCGAGCCAAATCGCGCGGGGTGACACGCCCGGGGTGGCCCGGGCGCGCCGCCGGCGCCGGCCATTTGATTTATTCACCGGCGCTCCCTTGCTTCCGCGTGCGCGTCTCGCTCCGCTCACCCTGCCATGAAACCCGCCCTGCGTCCCGTTCTTGCCCGCCTTGCGCTCGGCTCCGTCGTGGGTGCCCGGCGCCTCTCCGCGGCGCTCCCGGCGGTCGACGCGGACGACGGCGGGAGCGCGCTCCCGCCCGGCTTTCGGGCTTTGGCCGCCGCCGACCACCGCAGGGGGGGTAAAAAGGCCGGAAACACCCCGGAAAAGCTCCGTTTCCGTGCCGTCGCCCCCACCGGTGACCTCTACGCCAAACTCATGCGCCGCAACATCCTTGCGCTCCGCGACACCGAGGGCGACGGGCGTTTCGACCTCATCCAGGCGTTCGGCCCCGGCGACCGCGATTCCGACGACGCAGTCGCCGGCGGGATCCACGTTCTCCGCCAAAACTTCGCGACAGGCACCCCCGACGTTACTTCCGCCCAAATCGCCGGGCGGCGAAAGGCGGCCAGGTCTCCGACCCGCCCTCGGCACGCTCCCTGCGCAAGCCCTCTCCTTACGCTGTGAATCTCACCACTCTCCGCCATCAGGGCGGGTCAAAGCCCCGCCCTCCTTCATTCTGCTGTCGCATCGCCCTCTGCGTCGCCGCGGGGATGGGCGCGCGGTCCGCGGCGGCGCAAACCGTCACCCTCCCGCCCGAAGTCGTGACCGCGGCGCGCGCACCCCAGTCCGCCGAGCAGGTCGCCGTATCGGTGCGAGCCTTCGACGCCGACACCCTCCGCGCCACGCCCGCTGCGACCCTCGACGGTGCCCTGCGCGCCGTACCCGGCTTCAGCCTGTTCCGCCGCAGCGACAGTTTTTCGGCCAACCCCACCGCGCAGGGCGTGTCGCTGCGCGGTCTCGGCCCCAGCGGCGCGAGCCGTTCGCTCGTCCTCCTCGACGGCGTGCCGCTCAACGACCCTTTCGGCGGCTGGGTCGCCTGGAGCAAGGTCGCCCGCGAGAATCTCGCCCGCGTCGAAATCGTCCCCGGTGGCGGTGCAACCGCGTGGGGCAACGCCGCGCTCGGCGGCGTCGTGCAGCTCCTCACGCAACAACCCTCCGTCCAGACGACCGCCGCCAACGCGACGTTCGGCGATTTCGGCACGCGCAGTGCCGAGGTGGCGCACACGCAACCCGGCGCGCTCGGCACTTTTGACCTCGGGGCTCAGGTCTTCGGGACCGAGGGCTTCGCGTTGGTCGCCCCCGAACGACGCGGGCCGATCGATGTGGCGGCGTGGAGCCGGCACACGCTGCTGAATGTCCGCTGGCGCCAGTCGCTCGGGGACAAACTCTCCGGGGGCGCGGCTTTCCGCAGCTACGCGGAGCAGCGCGGCAACGGCACGCCCTATCAACGCAACGGCTCGCGGGAAAAATTCGTTTCGCTGAATCTCGTCGGCACACCCGCCGATCATTTCACGTGGACGGCTGTCGCCTACGCGCAGGACCAGTCGTTCGCCAGCACCTTTAGCTCGGTGAACTCGACGCGCACCGCCGAGACGCCGGCGAGCGACCAATTCGCGGTGCCCGCGACGACGTTGGGCGCGGCTTGGACCGGCCTCTGGCAGCACGCGAACGACGCGCGCACGTCTTTCGGCACGGATACGCGATACGGGCACGGCGAGACCCGCGAACACTTCACGTTCACCGCCGGCAATTTCACGCGCCTGCGGGTCGCCGGCGGTGCCCAGGGTGTGTCGGGGCTCTTTGCGTTGCACGAGCGGGCGCTCTCCGCCGCGTTGCGCGGGACGGTTGGCGCGCGTTTCGACCGCTGGAGCGAGTCGAACGGCCACCGTCGCGAATCGGACCGCGCCACCGGCGTCACGAGCCGCAACGATCTCTACGCCGATGCCCACGGCACGGCGTTCAGCCCGAGTGTTGGGCTCGTCTGGAAACCGGCCCAACGCTGGCGGGTTCGGGGCAACGCCCAGCAGGCCTTCCGCCGACCCACGCTCAACGAACTCTACCGCCCGTTTCGGCAGGGGGCGAATGTCACCGAGGCGAATCCCGCGCTGCGCACCGAGTCGGTCACGACCGCCGAAGTCGGCGTCGAGTGGAGGCCCTTCGGCAACTCGACCCCATCCTCGCTCGGCGCCCGCCCCAAGCCCGCCCCGCTCACCCTCGCCGCCACCGCTTTCGGGAACGACCTTCACGACGCCGTGGGCAACGTCACGATCGCGCGCGGGCCCGGCACGTTTCCCGTCGTCGGCCCGCTCGCCGCCGGCGGGCTCGGTCGCCAGCGCCTCAACCTCGACCGCACCCGCACGCAGGGTCTCGAACTTTCCGCCACGTGGAACGCCCCCGCCGCGTTTTCGCTCAACGCCGCCGCCCTGTTCAACGACGCCACCGTGCGCCGTGCGCCGGTCGCGCCCGCCCTGGTCGGCAAACAGGTCGCCCAGGTCCCGCGCCGCAGCGCCACC
>CAJAYO010000150.1 GCA_903948415.1 uncultured Opitutia bacterium
ACCGCCCCGCCCGGCCTCGCGGTGTTCGTCAACGACCGCCCCGCCGGCTCCCTCACCGGCCTCCGGCCCGGCCCTTGGTCCCTCACCCTCGCCCTCCCCGCCTCCGACCGCGCCACCCTGACCCTGCGCCTCTCCGGTATCGGGATCACCAACACGCTCGCGTGGCTCGGCCGCGTCTCCGGCCTCGCCCCGCTCCAGCGTTTCCGCGCCCAAAATAAAAACCGCCAGCTCCGCCTCCTCAGCCTGGCCACCCTCGACGGCGAACTCATCTACGATTTCTCCGTCCGCCACGCGCCCTACTCCGCCGCCTACGCCCGCGCCCACGCCCAGCTCGGCCTCAACATCGCCGGCTTCCTCACCGCCGACCTCGGCCTCGGCGAATCCGCCCGCTGCATGGTCCGCGCCGCCGACGCCGCCGGCCTGCCCTCCGCCCTCGTCCCCCTCAAGCTCCACTGCAAAAACCGCCTCGGCGACCTGACCTACACCGCCCGCCTCCAGGACGACAATCCCCACGATGTGAACGTCGTCCACATCGATCCCCCCGCCGCGCGCGATCTCGACCACCACCACGGCCCGGCCTTCCGCGCCGGCAAATACAACATCGGCTATTTCGCCTGGGAACTCCCCGAGTTTCCCGACGCCTGGACGTCCGCGTTCGATTACTTCGACGAAATCTGGACCCCCAGCGATTTCGTCACCGCCGCCCTCCTCCTCAAGTCCCCGCTCCCCGTGCTCACGATGCCGCACGCGATCTCCTTCGCGCGCCCGCTCGAAACGGTGGGCGGGGCTTTACGCCCCGACTCGGTCGCCACCCTCCGCGCCCGCCTCGGCCTCCCCGCCGGAAAGTTTCTCTTCCTCACCCTCTTCGACCTCAACTCCTACGCCGAGCGCAAAAACCCCCGCGCCGTCATCGCCGCCTTCCGCCTCGCCGCCCTCCCTGCCGCCGGCACCGCCCTCGTCATCAAAGTCCAAAACGTCGCCGGCAACGAAGCCGCCTTCGCCGCCCTCCAAGCCAGCCTCGCCGATCTCCCCCACACCGTCCTCCTCACCGCGACCCTCTCGCGCGCCGACATCTACGCCCTCGAAGCCGCCTGCGATTGCTTCGTCTCCCTCCACCGCTCCGAGGGCTTCGGCCTCGCCGTCGCCGAGGCCATGTATCTCGGCAAACCCGTCATCGCCACCGACTGGTCCGCCACCGCCGAATTCGTCGACGCCTCCAACGGCTGCCCCGTCCGCGCCCCGCTCGTCACCCTCGACCGCAACCACGGCCCCTACGGCAAAGGCTCCACCTGGGCCGACCCCGATCCCGCCCACGCCGCCGAACACATGCGCCGCCTCTTCGCCGACCCCACCCTCTGCGCCACCCTCGGCGCCGCCGCCCGCGCCACCATCGAGGCCCGGTTCAGTCCCGCCGTCATCGGCGCCCGCTACCGCCGCCGGCTCGAGGCCATCGCGACCTTTTGAACCCCGCCGCCGCGCCCGCTCGACCCCGGGTTCGCTCACCGCGCCCCGCTCTGCCCGGATCCCGACACCGCGACAAACCGCGCGTCCCGGCCCATCCACTCGCTCCACGTTTCGCCTAAACTGATCCGCCGGTCCCGCGAACGGTTCACCCACGCCACCTCCGCCGCCGCCCCCGGCGCCGTAAACCGGATGCCCCAGATCGGATCGAACGCTTCCGTCGACAGCGAATACCGCATGTCGCCCAGCACCGTCGCATCCGCCGGACTCCGCGCCACCCACCCTTCGCAAAACCACGCCAGCCGCGCATACGACCGCCGCCGGTCCCGCGCCCGTTCCTCCGCCGTCAAATCCCCCGCCCCCACGCGCGCCAACGCCCACCCCGCCCGCACCGTCGTCTCGCCCGCGAGCCCCACCCGGATCCGGTCCGCATAGATTTTCCCCTCCCACTCGTACAGCGCCCGCCACACCACCAGATTGCCCAGCGTCGGCATCACCTCGATCCGCTCCGGCCCATGGCCCCGCGCCGCCGCCACCACCGCCTGCGCCTCCACCGCCCGCCCGTGCTGCACCGCGCCCAACGCCAAATAACCCGCGGCCACCGCCAGCCCCGCCCACGCCGCCGCCCGTTGCCGCCGCGCCAGCGCCACCCCCAACCCCACCGCCAGCGCCACCGTGACGACCGGGTCCACCACCGAAACCACGTCCCACCCATACCGCCGGTCCGTCAACGGCCACAGCAACAGCGTCCCGTAACTCGTCGCCGCATCCAATAAACAATGACTCACCCACGCCACCAGCGCGCAGCCCCAGACCGCGCCGACGTGTCCCCGCCAACGCTCCCGCCACGGCCGGTACAGCGCCAAAATCCCCCCGACCACCGCCGCCCCGAGCGGAGCCAGCGGCAACGCGTGCGTGAAGTGCCGGTGATACTCCACCGCCACCAGCGGATCCGTCGCGCTCCGGATCAAAATATCCAGATCCGGCGCAGCCCCCGCGGCCGCCGCCACCCCCGCCGCCGTCGCCCGCCCCAGCTTCCGGCCAAAAACAACCCAGCCCAAGCTCGCCCCGAGGAGTGTGTGTGTCAGTGGATCCACGCCCGCCGACCAAAATCACTTCCCCCGCCGACGCAACCCGCCCCACCCGCTCACCGCGTCATCTTCCGCAACCACATCTGCCCGCCCCCGCCTCGCCCGCACATCGGCATCCGCTCCCGGATCAGCGCGTGCCGCTGGTTCCACAGCCACGCCGAGAACAACTCGATCCGATACGCCGCGTTGTTCATCAAAAACGCCCGCAACAAATACTGCTCGTTCCACGCCCGCCCTTCCTCCAGCCAGTCCCGCGGATAATCCAGGTTCCCCGCCACATCGTGGATGTGGATCAGCACCCCCGGCGCCAGCGACGGCAACACGTCAAAAAACAGCCGGTTCACATCGCTCCCGATCTTGCTCACGTGCGACGAGTCGATGAACAGCACGTCGTTTTCGCCCAGCGCCGCGAACGCCTCCAGCGGCACGTCCTGCACTTTCTTCTCGATCAGCGTCACCCGCCCCGCATCGCCCGCCCGCAGCAGCGGCTTCAACCGCGCCATGTCCGGATCGATAAACGTGAAGTTCACCGCCCCGCCCAGCACGCGCTCGTTCAAATCCAACATCGCCGCCGAACTGAACCCCGACCCCACCTCGATGATCCGCCGCGGCCGCGCCTCGCGCAGCATCCCGTAGAGCATAAACGCGTCGTAGTGCCCGTAGGACGGGTTGGCCAAATAGAATCGCGCCCCCGCCGTCGCCTCCTCCGGAAACGGCTGCTCCCCATACCAGCCCGCGAAACGCTCCAGCCGCGCAAACTGCCCCGCCTCGTTCAGGTCGACCGCCGGAAACGGCGGCCCAAAGCCCCCCCGCCCCCACGCCTCCGCAATCTCCTCCCGCGACGGCAGCGGCGAATAAAAATGCCCCGGCGGAAAAAACCGCGCCCACTCCACCTGCTGCTCGCGCAGCCGCGCATTGTCCCGCTCCAACCGGCGGAACTCCGGAAACCACCGCAAAAAAGTTTTCACGCTCAAGCCCATGGGCCTCAGCGTGGCCCGTCGGACGGCGTCACGACGAACTCCAAATTGAAGATGTTGAACGCCAGCTCCCGCGGATCCGTCCCGGCCTTCCGCGCCGGCTTGTCGCTCTCAAACCGCAGCGTCATCCCCTCCTCCGGCATCACCAGCCCAAACCGGAACGACGTTTTTTTCTCCGTCAGCTCGCCCGACCACACCATCGCCTCGCCCGCAAAAATCCGCAGCGTGCGCCCATCGAGCGCCGCCACCCGGCCGCTCACCGCCACCGCCAGCGGCCCGGCCGACGCATTGCGGACCCGCAACTGCGAGCGCCCCGAACTCCAGCGCCAGCTGTCGCCGTTGAAATTCTCCGGCCCCGACCACCCGCCCGCCAGCTCGACCCGCACCGCCCCCACCACCGCACTCTCGCCCCGCACCTGGAAAAATTCCCGCGCCGGCGGCGTGAACTCATGGTAGGCCGCCACCACGGTCAGATTGCCCGCGATCAGCACCGCCAGCCACTTCCGCCCGCGCGGCACCATTATATTGAACGCCAGCGTCATCGGCAGCAGCACCCGCGTCGACGCCCCGGGAAACCCTTCCCAGACCGGCGTCGCCAGAAATACCATCATCCCCGCAAACGCCGCGCCGATCCGCCACCACGCGTCCGCCGGCCGCCAGCGCAGCCCGAAAAACAGCCCCTGCACCGTCAGCGCAAAGACCACCGCCACCGTCGCCCAGTTCAGCGGCGAATCCCCGCTCCGCGCGAGGTGCCCCAGCGCATCGCCCCATTTTTCCGCCAGCCCCGCCAGCGGCAGCGTGAAGTTCCCCAGCCCCGGGTCATCCGCCGGCCCGAACTTCCACCGCACGTAACCCATCCACGCCAACAACGGCAGCGCCACCGCCACCGCCGTCACCGCCGGACGCCACCACGTGCGCGGCGCGCGCCAGTTGAAGTCCGCCACCCCGGCCACCGCGAGCAGGCTGGTCTCCTTGCCCAATCCCGCGAGCGCCAGCACCGCCGCCCCGCGCGCCCGATGCCCTTCTTCCACCCAGCGCATCGCCAGCGCCACCAGCAGCAGGCTCGGTGCGTCGACGAGCGAGTGCCGCACGCTCATGCACACCCCGTGCGAAAACATCACCGCCGCCCACCGCAGAAAATTCTCCGCGTTCGTCGGCGGAAACCACCGCCACAACACCCACCCGAGCGCCAGCCAGCACAGCACGTTGAGCAACGCGTGCGCCTGCACGATCCACCCCGGCTGCCCCAGCCCGAGCCCCCACGCCGCCCAGCAAAATAAAATCCGCTTCGCCCGGTACGGCAGGTTGTCGATCGCCGTTTTCAGCTCCGGATTGTCCAGCGTCGGATTCAACGCCAGCTGCACATAATACGCCCCGTCATAGCCCGACGAATCCTCGTAAATATAATGCGGCACGCCCTTCAGCTGCGTCACCTTGTTCTCCCCCAGCCGGTCCCCGATCGAAATCAAACTCGAAAACCCCGTGTGCGGATCGTGAAATTTCTGCACCGCCGACAGAAAAAACACCGCGCTCACCAGACACAGCACCTTCCAGGGCGAGGACACGAACGTACGCAGCCCACCGACGTTTTTGGGCGTTCCGAGCGCGCTCATTCCACGTTCCGCACTCCTCGCGGCAGGGGGTGCGGACGAGGCCGATACGGGCGCTTGTCTTCCAAATTTCTCACGTGCAGTTTGCCGCATCACAGAACGCGAGCGCGACATGTCAAATCCGAATCCCTCCGCCCACCCCGCGCCCGCCTCCCCTTGGCTCGCCGTTCTGGCCCCGCTCGCCCTCGCCGCCTCCCGCGCTTTTCGCGCCACCCCCGCCACCCCTGTCGCCGGCGGCTCCGCTTCCTCCGCCTCTCCCAACCGCGCCCGCCGCCCCGGCGCCTGCACCCGCCTCGGCTCCGGGAAAAACATCCGCCTCTGGCGCCTCACCGCCGCCGCCCCATGAGCGCGCCGCCTGCCTCCCCGCGTCGCCGCTGGCTCCTGCGTGCCGCCGCGCTCGCCGCCGTCGTCCTCTTCGTCGCCCTCATCGCCCGCTTCTGGCACCCCGTCTACGGCTTCACCTCGCTCATCCAGCTCGACGCCCCCAACGACGACCTCAAAATCGCCGCCTTCCGCGAATTCCCCGTCTACGTCCACCGCGACAACGGCGGCTACGACGGGCTCTACTACGCGCAGATCGCCCACGACCCCACCCTGCGCGACCCGGAACTCCCGCGCGCGATGGACAACTTCGCCTACCGCGCCCGCCGCATCCTCCCGCCCGCCCTCGCGTGGCTCCTCGGAGCCGGCCAGCCCGCGTGGATCATCCACACGTATCCGCTCCTCAACGTCCTCGCCTGGTTCGCCCTCGCCGGCCTCCTCTGGCAACTCCTCGCCGTCTCCAACACCCGCGGCTGGGTCGCCTGGGCCGGCGTGCTCTTCTCCGCCGGCGCCCTCGCCAGCGTCCGCCTCGCCCTCACCGACCTCATCGCGCTCACCGTCCTCGCCGCCGCCCTCCTCGCCGCCGAGCGCGCCCGCCCCCGCTCCGCCACCGCGCTCCTCGCCGCCGCCGCCCTCGCCCGCGAAACCTCCCTGCTCGCCTTCGCCGGCCTCGCCGCCCGCCCGTTCTTCTCCCTCCGCACCGGCCGCCGCGCCCTCCTCGTCGCCCTCCCCCTCGCCGCCTGGCTCGTCTACCTGCGCTGGCGCGTCGGCCCCGCCGACGCCGGCTGGGCCAACTTCACCCTCCCCGGCTCCGGCCTCGTCGAAAAATGGGTCGCCGCCACGTCCGCCCTCTTCACCGTCGCCGACCACACCCTCGCGTTCTCCACGTGGCTCGCGACCCTCGGCCTCACCACCCAGGCCGTTTTCTTCGCCACGCGCTGGCGTCCCGACGACCGCTGGTGGCGCGTCGGCCTCGCCTACACCGTGCTGCTCCTCTTCCTCGGCACCGCCGTCTGGGAAGATTTTCCCGGCGCCGCCCTGCGCGTCCTCCTGCCTCTCACCCTCGCTTTCAACGTCCTCGTCCACCGCACCCGCGCCCCCCTCGCCTGGTTGCTCCTCGGCAACCTCACCGTCTTCGCCGGCTTCGCCGCCCTCCGCGATGTCCCCTCCGACCCGCGCGAACTCGCCTCCCTCAACACCTCCGGCACCGCCGGCCTCGCCCGCACCGGCGCCGGCTGGTCCGGCCGCGAGGAACACGGCCGCCATCACTGGTCCTGGTGCAGCGGCCGCGGCTCGGTCACCCTCGAAGCCTGGCCCCGCACCTCCGCCTCGGTGCAACTCGCCTTCTCCCTCCGCGCCGTCGCGCCGCGCACGGTCATCGTCCGCCAGGACGGCCGCGAACTCTGGCGCGCCGCCGTCGGCCCCACCCTCTCGCCCCACACCCTTCCGCTCCGGCTCACCCACGGCCAGGCCACCCTCGAATTCTTCTCCGACGCTCCCCCCCAACGCGAGGGCGCCGGCCCCGCCGCCCGCGACCTCTCGTTTGCGCTTTATGATTTGCGCCTGACCCTGCCAAAACCCTGAGCGCCCCCATGCCCGTCCTTCTCGACCTCACCCACACGAGCCACACCCGCGCCCGCACCGGCATCCAACGCGTCACCCGCTCCCTCCACGCCACCCTCGGCCCCGACGCCGTCGCCATCACCCACGACCCGCACTCGCGCACCTGGCGACCGCTCGAACCGTGGGAAACCGCCCACCTCGCCCTCGAGTCCACCGCGAAAAAACGCGGCGCCACCTGGCCCCTCTCCGCCCAACTCCGCGGCCGCTTCCGCCGCCTGCTCCGCCCGGCTTCGTCCCCGTCGCTCAGCCCTCGGCTCTCCGCCCTCCTCCCGTCCTCCGGCCTCCTCGTCCCCGAGGTCTTCTCCGCCCAGACCGCCGCCGCGCTCCCCGCCCTCTTCGCCGCCGCGGCCGGCCCCCGCGTCGCCGTTTTCCACGACGCCATCGCCCTCAAATTCCCCGAACTCACCCCGCCCAAAACCGTCGCGCGCTTCCCCGCCTACCTCGTCGAACTGCTCGCCTTCGACGGCATCGCCGCCAACTCCGAAGATTCCCGCGACACGTTGCGCGACTACTGGCGCTGGCTCGGCGTCGCCCACCCGCCGCCCGTCGAAGCCATCCCCCTCGGCGTCGATCTGCCGCCGTCCGCTTCCGTCCCCGACCCGCAACGCTCAGCGCTCAACGCCCAACGGCTGCCGACCGTTCTGTCCGTCGGCAGCTTGGAAGGCCGCAAAAACCACCTCGCCCTCCTCGAGGCCTGCGAACACCTCTGGTCAACCGGCGCCCGCTTCGAGTTGCGCCTCATCGGCCTCGCCCAGCCGCAAACCGGCCGCGACGCCCTCGCCCGCCTCCGCACGCTCCAGGCCGCCGGCCGCCCGCTCCACTACGACGGGCCCGCCACCGACGCCGCACTCGCGGCCGCCTACGCCGCGTGCGCCTTCACCGTCTACCCGTCGCTCATCGAGGGCTTCGGCCTGCCCGTCATCGAAAGTCTCGCCCACGGCAAACCCTGCGTCTGCTCCGCCCGCGGCGCCCTCGGCGAATCCGCCCGCGGCGGCGGTTGCCTCGCCCTCGCCTCGGTCGACGCCCCCAGTCTCGCCGCCGCCGTCGGCCGCCTCCTCGCCGCGCCCGCCGAACTCGCCAGCCTCGCCGCCGCGGCCCGCGCCCGCCGCTTCCGCACCTGGCCCGACTACGCCGCGGCGCTCACCGCCTGGATGCGCACGGTGCCGCGCCGCAACTGACGAACCGGTGCCGCCCCGGTCCGCGCCGGACGCAAACCCGCCTTTCCGTTTGCCAACACCCACCCGCCGACTCAACGTGCCGGCCCCCATGGCGCTCTCATTTTTCACCAAAAACAAAAAGGCCCTGCTGGCGCGTTGTCGTGACGACTACGCGACCAAGATGCGGTTGAAATACGCGCCTTACTACCACGCCATGGAAGCCCAGCGGGGCACCAGTGTCCGGCTCGACGGCCGCGACATGGTCATGCTCTCGAGCAACGACTACCTCGGCCTTTCCTTTCACCCCAAAGTCATCGAGGCCGGCCGCGCCGCCCTCCTCAAATGGGGCACCAGCACCACCGGCGCCCGCATCTCCAACGGTTCCCGCACCTTTCATGTCGAGCTCGAGGAAAAAATCGCCGCCTTCCTCGGCCGCGAGGCCTGCCACATCAGCGCCGCCGGCTACATCTCCTGTCTCTCCAGCGTCGCGTCGTTCGCCCAAAAGGGCGACGTCATCCTCGCCGACAAAAACATCCATTCCTGCCTCTGGGACGGCATCCGCCTCTCGATGGCCACCGTCGAGCGCTTCTCCCACAACAGCCCCGACGATCTCCGCGACGTCATGGCCGCGACCAACCCCGACGCCACCAAGATGCTCGTCATCGAGGGCGTTTACTCCATGGAGGGCCACATCGCGCGCCTCCCCGAGATCACCGAAATCGCCGAGGAACACGGCTGCTTCACCGTCCTCGACGACGCCCACGGCTTCGGCGTCCTCGGCCGCCAGGGCCGCGGCACTGCCGACCACTTCGGCCTCAACGACAAGGTCGACGTGCTCTGCGGCAGCATGTCGAAGTCCCTCGCCAGCACCGGCGGCTTCGTCGCCGCCTCCCGCGAAGTCATCGAATATCTCCGCACCAACTCGAAGCAGACCGTGTTCTCCGCCGCCATCAGCCCGAGTCAGGTCGCCTGCGCCCAGGCCTCGCTCGAACTGATGCAGTCCGAGCCCCAGCACCTCGAAAAACTCTGGTCCAACACCAAAAAATACCGCGCGATCCTCAAGTCGCTCGGGCTCGATACCTGGGAAAGCGAAACCCCCGCCGTGCCCATCGTCCTCGGCTCCAAGGAGCGCGTCTACCCGTTCTGGAAGGCCCTCCTCGAAAAAGGCGTCTTCACCGTCATGTCGATCGCCCCCGCCGTTCCCGCCGGCAAGGACCTCATCCGCACCGCCATCTCCGCGATGCACACCGACGAGCAGCTCGAAAAAATCGCCGACGCCATGGCGTATGCCGTGAAGAAATCGTAGGCCGCTCAGGCCTGCAGCGCCCCGCGCACCGCCGCCGCCGCCTCCGCCCACGTCGGCAGCGCCCGGGACGTCGCCTCCTCCGTCAGGATCGGGCGCAAGGCGTCCCCGCCCAGCACGCGGAGCAGCGCCGCCTTCCACTTGGCGCGGTCGTTCAACGCCACCGGCAGACAGCCCCCGCCCGCGGTGTTCTCCCGCAGCACCGGCAGATCGCTGCAGATGCAGGGCACGCCCATCCACAGCGATTCGAGCAACGGCAGCCCGCACCCTTCGGCCTGCGTCGGCAACACACTCGCCCACGCCGTCGCATACAGCCCCGCCATGGCCGCGTCGCTCGCCGCCTCATGGTAATGTAAATTCGGACACGTCCGCGCGAGCGCCCGGATTCGCGCCGCGAGCGGTTTGCCAAAGTGGGGATTCACCCGCCCCACCAGGTGCAGTTCAAACGTCCGTCCTTCGGCCCACAGATCCTCGCACACCTCGAGCAGGAACGCCTGGTTCTTCCGCGGTTCC
>CAJAYO010000151.1 GCA_903948415.1 uncultured Opitutia bacterium
CGCTACCGCTTCGACAACGGCGACTGGCGCATCGTCGCCGCCCTCGGAAAATCAAATTCCTCCGGCGGATACCAGGACCCGATTCACGGCCGCTTCCGCGCACTCGTCATCGCCAACCGCGTCCCCGTCCGCGTCAGCTTCGCCCAAATCGACGACGTCCGCCCGCAGTCCCTCCAGGTCTTCGACAACGCCGGGCGCCCCTTCGAGCTCGCCGATCTCAACAACTACCAGGTCAACTCCGCCACCTCCACCCCGCGCGTGATCCGCGACGATCTCACCAACGGCAAACTCGACGTGCGCAAAACCCTCCCGTCGCTTTCGTTTCCCGCCGCGATCCAGGTCGGCGGACTCCGCCGCGTACAGATCCGCGACGTCCGCCGCGAGAGCATCAACTGGAATTACAACGGCCCGGATGGAAATCCCGCCACACCCGACTCACCCGCCCTCTTCGGCAACAAGATCTACGTGAACCAGAGCGAAAACTTCGGCTTCCGCAATCTGCCGTTTGTCTCCACCGCCAACGCCCTGCGCGCCTTCCAAGCCAACCCGACGCTCTTCGCCAAGACCACCGCCCAAGTCACCGCCGAGGAACTTTTCCGCCTGAACAATTCCGAGTGGCTGCAAGAAGCCGTGACCGCCGGCTACCTTCAGGCCGAGTTCGGCCTCTTCCACAACCGCCTCAAGGTCCTCACCGGCGTCCGCTACGAACGCACCGACGCCGACGGCCAGGGCATCCGCAACGACCCCAACGCCGTCTGGCGGCGCAACGCCGACGGCACCTTTGTCCGCAACGCGGCCGGCGTCCGTGACCGCCGCCCCGAGGCCGGCGCCATCGGCTCGTTGCAGGAGCTCGCCGTCACCCGCCAGGAACGCGGCACCAAGGCCTCGCGCACCTACGACGGCAACTACCCCAGCCTCCACCTCACCTATCAGATCAAGGAAAATTTCCTCGCCCGCGCCGCCTACGCCAAGACCTACGGCCGCCCCGATTTCTCCGCCATCGTCCCGAACACCACCGTCGACGAAACGGATTTCGGCAACGCCACGCCCGACCCCTCGCAAATCCCCGGCCGTATCACCACCCGCAACACCGGCCTGCGCCCCTGGACCGGCGACAACTACGACCTCTCCGTCGAATACTACACCCCCCAGGGCGGCATTTTCAGTGCCGGCGTTTTCCGCAAAGAGATCCGCGACTTCTTCGGCGACGCCGTGAGGGTCGCCACCGCCGCCGACCTCGAGCTCCTCGAACTCGACCCGCGCTACGTCGGCTGGCAGATCACCACCGCCTACAACGTCCCCGGCACCGCCCGCGTCGACGGCGTCGAGTTCAACGCCCGCCACTCCCTCCGCGCGCTCGGCGCCTGGGGCCGCTCCTTCAGCGTTTTCGCCAACGGCACGAAATTGACCCTGCAAGGCGGCACCGATTCCGATTTCAGCGGCTTCATCCCCGAGAGCGCCAACTGGGGCCTCGATTACACCCGCCGGCCCTTCAGCGTGATGCTCAAATGGAACTACCGTGGCGAGCAACGCCTCGGCCGCGTCGTCGCCCTCGGCCCCGATGCCTACGAATACGCCAAAGCCCGCACCCGCCTCGACGTGAACGTCGACTACCAACTCCGCAAGGATCTCTTCCTCTATGCGAGCGCCCAGAACGTCTTCGACATCCCGGAAACCCTGCTGCGCTTCGGTTCGCAAACCCCCGGCTACGCCCGCGTCTCCCAGATCCTGACGACCGGCGTCCAGCTCACGCTCGGCATCAAGGGGACGTTCTAAGCCGTATCCCTTCAGCCCGACCCCGTTGCCCTCGAACCTTCAAAAATTGAAGGCTGACTTCGTAGGCCGCCCGCTTGCGGGCGCGGTCTCGGCGCGCGCGCCAGCGCGCTGACCTGCCGCAGACTGAATCGCTCCGGCTTAGGCTTGCCGTCAAATCGTCGGTCATCGCGAACGCAGAACCACGACCCAGCGCCGGGGGTGACCAGCGCAATCAACTCGGTTTGTCCTGGCGGGCAGCGCAGCGGCGTGGCCCTCCCTCCGGAATTCCAGGGGGATCGCCGCGTTTGCCTTGCCGCAAAAAAGTGTTTCGCATCCCGCCCGAACCCCATGTTTCGGACCCCACCCTTGTCCCCTCGGATCGCAGCCGCGCTCGTCGCGACGGCGGCGCTGGCCGCGGTCGTTTCCTGTACGGTCGCACCGACCGTGACCATTGCCACGGGCAAACAGATCTACGGACAAAAATGCGCCGACTGTCACGGCGCGCGCGGCGAGGGCGTTGCCGACAAATACAAGGAGTCGCTCGTCGGCGACTGGTCGCTGCCCCGC
>CAJAYO010000152.1 GCA_903948415.1 uncultured Opitutia bacterium
CGCCTTTCGCAGGTTCAAAACTCCGGGCGCGCCTCACGGCCCGGAGCGAAAGCGGGCCAATCGGCCGGGCGCAGCGCCGGGGCCGGTGCGACCCCCGCTATTTCGACTGCGGCTTTTTCATCCATAGCACGCGGAACAGTGGCGTCGCGCGGCCGGCGTCGCTTGCGCTCATGGCGGTCAGTTGATGGGCGATGGCCTCGGGCGAAAGGATGTGATCGACGTGATCGATGTGGATCGCGTTAACGGGCATGGACTGGGACGCCGCCGAGGAGGGTTCCTGCGCCATGGTGACCCCGCCGCCGTCCTCCTTCAGGATTTTGATTCCTTCGGCCCCGTCGGAGCCCTCGCCGGACAGAATGATTCCGACCGACCCGGCCGCGTGGTCTTTGGCCAGAGAAAAGAGGAAATGGTCGATGGCACGGTTTGCGCCCGTGAGGGGACGGGGCGTGAGATGCAGCGATCCCGCGCGAATTTCCATCAGTTTATCCGGCGGGATAATGTAGATATGGTTGGCGAGGACGCGCGTGGGCTGCGCGACCTGAGTCACCGGCATCGTGGTCGAGCGGGCCAGGATTTCGGGCAGCAGGCTCTTGGAGCCGCGCAGGATATGGCTCAGCAAAACGAACGCCATGTCCGTATCGACGGGCAAATTCCGGATGAGCTTACGAAAGGCGTCCAAGCCTCCCGCCGAGGCTCCGATGGCAACGACGCGTGGTTTGGCGGCAGTTTTCATGGGCGGTGTCGGGTGGTGGTCAGTCCGCCGCCGGCGCAGCCACGTCGGCGCGAACGGCGGCCGGCGAGCGGACCTGCAGTTCGGCGATGTGCTCGTGGCGATCATCCCGGAGGGGCAAGGTCGTCCCGGATAGCGCCTGCCCGTCGAGGGTGAGCCGGATCGCGTCGGGTGAATCCGGGGCGCTGCGGGTGATGGTGATATGATAGACCGTTTGCCGGTAGCGGTAATGGATTTTGTAGCTGTTCCACGCTTGCGGCAGGCGAGGTTCCAGTCGCAGCTGGTCGCCCTCCCGGTTGACGCCGAGCAGGGTTTCAACGAGCAACCGATACATCCAGCCGGCCGAACCCGTATACCAGGTCCAGCCGCCCCGCCCGGTGTGCGGTGCGACGGCATAGATGTCCGCAGCGACGACGTAGGGTTCAACCTTGTAGGTGGCGATTTGTTGGGGTGTCCCCCCGTGATGGATGGGGTTGAGCAGGGTGAAAAGTTCCCACGCGCGGTCGTGTTCCCCCCTGAGTGCAAACGCCATCGCGGTCCAGATCGCGCCGTGCGTGTATTGGCCGCCGTTTTCGCGGACGCCGGGAATGTAGCCCTTGATGTAGCCCGGCTCCTGGGGGGACTTGTCGAACGGCGGATCGAAGAGCTGGATCAGCCGGGCATCGCGGCGGACGAGGCGTTGGTCGACGGCGTTCAGCGCCTGGCGCGCGCGGTGCGGATCGCCGGCGCCGCTGATCACCGCCCAGCTTTGCGGCAGGGAATCGATCTGGCATTCCAGATTGGTCTGGGAGCCGAGCGGTTCGCCGTTGTCGAAGTAGGCGCGGCGATACCACTGGCCGTCCCAGGCATGCAGCTCGATGTTTTCCTGCAGTTGGCGGGCGTGGCCGAGGCAGCGATCGGCAAAGGCCAGGTCGCCGCGCGCGCGGGCCAGCCCGGCAAACTGCGTCAGCACGTCGTAGAGGAAGAACGCCAGCCAGACGCTTTCGCCGCGCCCCGCGTGCCCCACGCGGTTCATGCCGTCGTTCCAGTCGCCGCACCCCATCAACGGCAGTCCGTGCTCGCCGAATTTCAGGCCGCGCTCGATGGCGATTACGCAATGCTGGTAGAGCGTCGCCGACAGTTCGGAGCGGTTCGGGAGGTCGTAGTAAGCCTCTTCCTCCCGCTTGACCGGACGGGCCTCGAGGAAGGGAATCACCTCGTCGAGCACCCCGGTGTCGGCGACGCACGAAACGTAGCGGCAGGTGACGTAGGGCAGCCAGAGGAAGTCGTCGGAGAAATGGGTCCGCACGCCGCGCCCCGCCGGAGGATGCCACCAATGCTGCACGTCGCCTTCGCGGAATTGATGGGCGGCGGCGCGGAGCAGATGCGCGCGCGTGAGGGCCGGCTCGGCATGCACCAGCGCCAGGACGTCCTGCAGCTGGTCGCGGAATCCGTAGGCGCCGCCGGATTGGTAGAATCCCGTCCGGCCCCAGAGCCGGCAGCTCAGGGTCTGGTAGAGCAGCCAGCCGTTCGCCATGATGTTCACCGCGGGGTCGGGCGTATCCACGTTTACGGTGCCGAGCGTGCGGTTCCAGTAGTCCCAGACTCCTTCCAGCGCGATGCGGCTGGCGTCCGCGCCGCGAAAGCGCTGGACCAGATTTTGCACGTCGGCGGGACTGCGCCCGACCCCGAGGCGGAAACTCGTTTCCTGTTCCTGTCCGGGCGCGAGGTCGAAGGCCACCTGCAGCGCGCCGCACGGGTCGAGGGCCGCGCCGACCTTGCCGGACAGCCGGGCGCGCTGCAGCGCCGCCGGCTGCCCGTAGGTCCCGTTTCGGCCCAGGAATTCCTTGCGGTCGCCGGTGACGGTGCGGGCCGGATCGTGGACGTCGACGAAGGCGATCCGGCCGGGAAATTCGGTGTTGTAGTGGTTACGGGCCAGCAAGGCGCCGGTCTTGAGGTCCACCTCCGTCTGCACGTGCAGCAGGTTTTTCTGCCGCAGGTCGCCCAACACCCATTCCCAGTAGCCGGTGACCGACACGCGGCGCGGGCGCCCGGAGACGTTGCGCAGTTTCAAGACGGAGAACTTCACCGGGGCGTCGATCGCCACATAGACCCACAATTCCGAGGCGAGGCCGTGCTCGGTGTGTTCGAACACGGTGTAGCCAAAGCCGTGGCGAATGACATAGGGCGTCGCGCCGCGCGCTGGGGCGGGCGTGGGCGACCGGAATTGGCCCGTGTGCTCGTCGCGAATGTAGAGGGCCTCGCCCGTGGGGTCCTGCACCGGATCGTTGCTCCAGGGGGTCAGCCGGAACTCATGGGAATTTTCGACCCACGTGTAGGCACTGCCGCTTTCCGAGACGACCGTGCCAAACGTGGGATTGGCCAGCACATTGACCCATGGCGCGGGCGTGGTCTGGCCCGGCTGCAGCGTGATGACATATTCGTGTCCGTCGCGGGTAAAGCCGCCGAGGCCATTCTTAAACACGAGCTCCCGGGGTACGACCGGCGCGGGCAGGTCGGCCGAGGCGGCGCGGGTGGGCGTCAGCGCCGGGATCACCGGGTCGAGCACACGGCGATGCTCGAGTTGTTGCGCCAACGTGCCTTTTTCGTCGTCGAGGACGACCCGGGCCACGGATTGCAGCAGCACGAGGTCTTCGTGCGAAATCTGCTCGAGGTGCCGGACAAAAATGCCGCCGGGCTTGTCGAGCATCTGCGCCTCGAGGCCCGAGGCGATCAGGCGGGTGATCCGGTCGTGGAGCGACTGGCGGTAGACCGAAACGTCCTCGTTGAGAATGACCAGTTCGGCGGTCAGCCCCTTCATGCGCCAGTAGGAGTGCGCCCGGATGAGTTGCTGCACGAGCTCGATCTTCTCCGGGTCGCTGATGCGGAGGAGAACGAGCGGCGCGTCGCCCGAGAGGCCGTAGCTCCAGAGACCGTTTTGGCCGCGCCGGTTGGTGAGCAGCACGCCGGGGCTGGCCCGCCGGGCGGGGTCGGCATAGATCAGCGCTCCGGCCAAACGGCCGTAGAGCTGGGCCTCCGGCTCCGTGGCGTTGAGGTGGCGCAGGGTCACCTGGCTGTGCGTCCACGCGAGGTCGAAGGCGCGGTCGGCCATGCGGGGACTCTGATATTTTTCCACCTGCGCCAACGCGGTCTCCCGGTTTTCGGCCACGCCGAGAATCAGATCAACGATGGCGGTTTCATGGGGCGGCAACGTCACCGTGCGGCGCAGGGCGACGATGGGATCGAGGACGGGGCCGACCGTGTTGGACAGGGGCGCGACGGCCTGCATTGCGGCGGGATTCGCCAGCGTGCCGCCGCGCCCCACAAACCGGGAGCGATCGGTTTCGCAGGAGATTTCGCCCTGCTCGCCGCCCTGGCCCACCATGAGATGCAGCAACCACGGCGGCTTTTCCTCCGGGGCCCGGGCGCGGCGGGCACAGAGGAGGGCGGAGGCGTTTTGCGCGAGTTCCGTTTCCACGAACAGACTGCTGAAGGCGGGGTGCGCCGCGTCCGCGGCCGGAGGCGCCAGCACGACTTCCGCGTAGCTGGTCAGTTCAATGGTGCGCACGCCGGCCGACCGGTTGGTGATCGAGACGCGCCGCAATTCCACATCGTCTTCCGGGGAAACGCAGATCTCCGTGTGGATATCGAGCCCCGCGTGCTGTTGCCGGAACTCCGCCCGCGCCTGCGTGAAGATGGCTTCGGCGGGTTGGGTCGCGCGTAAGGTGGGTTGATAGGCGGCCGACCAGAACTCGCCCGTCCCCACATCGCGGAGATAGACAAAGGTGCCCCAGCAATCGCGCGTGGCATCCTCCCGCCAACGGGTGACCGCCAGCTCGCGCCAGCGGCTGTAGCCGCCGCCGGCACTCGTGATGGCCACATGGTAGCGGCCGTTGGACAACAGATGCACTTCGGGGGCCGGTGGCGTCGGGTGGGTGAAGACACGCATCACGCTTTCGCCGCCGCCGGTGAGCACCTGCGGCGTTTTCGGCGTCAGGTCTTCGACGAACACGCTCGCGGCGGTCTTGGGCACCCGCTCCTGCAACAGCAAGTCCGCGGCCTTGAGCATCGGACAGGCCAGGAACCGCCGCTGCAGGGGCCGGTCGTGCAGGACGTTCACCAGGGCCAGCAGGCTCATGCCCTGATGGTGCACCATGAAGGACCGGATGGTGGCGCTCGTTTCGTCGGGTCGCAGCCGCGCCGGCGTGTAGTCGACCGCCTCATAGAACCCATAGGCACCGGCGCGTCCCTCGGCCGCCAGGCGCTGGAGGTTTTGGCATGCGGCGACGGGCGCGACCATCAGTGCGAGCGCCGTCGCATAGGGCGCGATGACCACGTCCTCGCCCAGGCCGCGCTTCAATCCCAGGCCGGGCACGCCGAAGGCGCGGTATTGGTAGTTGAGCTGCACGTCGGTCCGGTTGTAGCCGGACTCGGAAACGCCCCACGGCACGCCGAGCGACTCGCCGTATCCGATCTGCTGCTTCACCGCGGCGCGGCAGGTGTGGTCGAGGAGCGTGTGCTCGTAGTTCGGCATGACCAGCAGCGGCATCAGGTATTCGAACATGGAGCCGCTCCAGGAGACGAGGATCGGTTCTCCCCGGGAGGCGACGAGCAGGCGTCCCATCGAGAACCAATGGTCCTGCGGAACCTGGCCCAGCGCGATGGCGACATAGCTGCACAGGCGCGCTTCCGAGGCCAGCAGATCGTAGAAGCCGGCGTCCGGCCGGCGCTCACCGACGTTGAACCCGGTGCAAAACAAATCCCGCTTCCGGTCGAAGAGGAAAAGAAAATCCATCGCGGCCAGTTCGTCGCAGTGCCCCGCGAGGGCTTCCAACGCGAGCAGGCGTTGCCGTGCGTGGTCGCCGGCCTCATGCACGCAGCGCGAAAGGGCGGCGCCGTCCCCGACGGCTTCGGCCGCAGGACCGGGCGAGGATCCGAGCCGGGCGGCCTCCTCCAACGTGAGCGGCTGATCGAGCCGGGCCAGCTGCATTTCCAGCCAGCCGCCGAGGCGGGAGCCGGGAAGAGCCAGCCACGGCGCGAGGTGAAGCAGGTCCGCGAGGTGCGCCGCGCAGGTCTGCTGCAGGGTTTGCGCCCACTCCCTGGGTTCGGCCGCGGCGCCGGCCAGCGCCTGGGCGATCCGGTTCGTCTGGTCCGCCGCGCTGTGCAGCAAAACAAACGCCGCGCGCAGGCCGGAGGGCGCCGACTTCAGCTCCGCGTCCAGGCGGGCCAGGGCGGCGTTTTCCGGGAGCAGCTCCCCGAGGACCTGCACCGTGTCGCGCAGCCCGCAAAAAACCTGCGGCGAGAAGATTTTTTCGGCCGCCTGTTCCCGCAGGCCGGCACCGAGGGTGAGCAGGTGGCCCGCGAGGTTGCCGCTGTCCACGCTGGAAACATAGAGCGGGGAAAGGGGCCGGAGCGTGCGGGTCTCATACCAGTTCAGGAAGTGCCCGCGATACCGCTCGAGGCGTTGCATGGTGGCGAGGGCATCCTGCGTGCGTTGGATCAGGCCGCCGGTCGAAAGATAGCCGAAATCCCGGGCGGCCAGATTGGCCAGGAGCGCCAGGCCCATGTTCGTGGGCGAAGTCCGCGAGGCGATCGTCGGGACGGGGACTTCCTGAAAATTGTCGGGGGGCAGCCAGTTCTCCCGGGCCGTGACAAACGTTTCGAAGTAGTGCCAGGACTTCCGGGCGGTGTGCCGCAGAAAAGCCCGTTGCCCGGCCGTCAGATCCGGCGCCGCGGATTCGATGGGCTGGCTGATCCACCAGGCGATCCACGGGGCCGCCAGCCACAGGCCGAGGTTCGGCAGCGCCCAGGCCAATTCGGCCGGTTGCCGCCAGGCCAGCAGAAATCCCGTGGCCAACGCGACGACCGGCGCGATCCACATCGTGGCATAGAAGCCGGCCAGGCTGGCCCGGGCGGTCTGTTCGGCGTCGCCCGAGGTTTGCCATTCGAGGAGCCGCCGCCGCGTCACCAACAGGCGCAGCAGCGTCCGCGCGATGGCGTCCAGGCTGACGTAGGCGTCGTAGGGGAGAAAGGCGAGGGTGAGGACGATCTGGCCGAGTTGCCGGCCCCACGACCCCACCACGCCCTGCAGGTGCATCGCCCAGGGCAGGTCGGCCGGTTTGCAGAACCCGTGGACGAGCGCCGCCAACAGTCCGGGGAGGGTGATGATGGTCACGACCAGCAGCGGGCCCAGGCCGCCGTGCCCGGGGAGCAGCAGCCAGGAGCCGAGCATCAGGAACAGCAGGGCGGAGGGGACGAGGCTGCGGCGCAGGTTGTCGAAGATTTTCCACTGCGACAGCACCGACAGCGGATTGGCGATGCGGCGGGCGTCGGATCCGGGCACCCGCGGCAGGAGCCATTGCGTGATCTGCCAGTCGCCGCGCATCCAGCGGTGACGCCGGTCGATGTCCACGTTGTAGCGGGAGGGATGGTCTTCGTAGAAATCCACATCGCTGACGAGGGCGGAGCGGGCATGGCACGCCTCCAGCAAATCATGGCTGAGCACGGTGTTTTCCGGGCACCGGCCGTGCATGGCCCGTTGGAAAGCATCCACATCGTAGATACCTTTGCCGATGAACGAGCCTTCCTGAAAAACATCCTGATACACATCGGACACCTCCCGGGTGTAGGGATCGATCCCCGCCTCGCCGGCGAACAGCCGGACAAACCAGGATCGCCGGGCGCTCGGCAGACTCACGCCCACGCGCGGCTGCAGAATGCCGTAGCCTTCGGTGACGATCCTGCGCGTCGCGTCGAACTGCGGACGGTTCAGCGGATGGGCCATGGTGGCCACGAGCCGGCGGGCGGCGTCGCGGGGGAGCTGGGTGTCGGTGTCGAGCGTGATGTCTTACTTCACCGACGGCAAAATGGACGTGTCTCCCTCGATGGCGGAAAAGCCTGCGGGGTCGCCGCCGCGGAGGAGTTCGTTAAACGCCATGAGCTTTCCCCGCTTGCGCTCATAGCCCATCCACCGGCCCTCGCCGGGGTTCCAGCGCCGCGGGCGGTGGAACAGGTAGAACACGGTCTGGTTCCCGGCCGGATACTTGGCGTTCAGCCGCGCGACGCCGGCCCGTGCCTGCTCCAGCAACCCGTGGTCTCCCGGGAGAATTTCCGCCGGCGCATCCCGGTAGTCCGTCAACAAGGCAAAGTGCAGATGCGGATCGCGGTTCGCGAGGGCGTGAATCTCCAAGGTCTCGAGGAGCCGGACGATGCCTTCCGCACCCGTGAGCAGCGTGGGAACGACCACCATCGTGCGACAGTCCGGATCAAGGCCGGAGGAGTAGTCCAGCCGCGGGAGCTGGCGGGGTTGCACGAGCAGGGTGGACAGCCAGTTCGTCAACGCCACCGCCAGTTGACTGGCGCAGAGGAGGAAAACCAGGGTGAAAAAAACCAGTTTCCCGCCCTGCACGTCCAGCGTTTGGGCCAGCCGCACAAAACCGCCCGCCGCGAGCAACGTGGTGCCCGCAATGCCACCCGCATAATACGCCAGCGGAAAGCGGTGGATGCTGCGCTCAACCGTCGATCGCCAGGGCCAGCGCACCTTCACCGCCCGCGCCAGCGCCGTCCGGCCTTTCCCGATCAGAAAAAATCCCACATGCGCGGTCCGGCCGTCGCCGGCCGCCGGCCGGGCCCGGTCGGCGGCCAGCCGGATCGCGTCCCGCGCGACCTCGCCTTCCGGCCGGTTGCCGTGCCGGGCGAAAAATTCGACCGCGTGGCGATAGCGGTCGCGCGTCGCAAAATCCATCTGGCGATAGACGCCGGCCGGGTCGGTGCGCAAGGTCTGCTCGACCAGGCTCAGCGACTCCACGAACGCCTTCCAGTCCATGGCGCTCAGCAGGCGAAGGCTGGAAATGCTGTGGCTCACGGAGACTTGGTCGGCCGCCTGATTCTGGCTTTCCAGCTGGACCCGCTGTTCGATCGACAGCCCCTCTTCGGCGAGCCGTTGCTCCAGCCAGCTGCGCGCGAGATGCAACGCCGGGCTTTGCCGCGACAAACGCTGGCAGAATTCCGCCACGAACGAACTGGAGAGGGGCAGGTCGGACTTCGCCATGTCGGCCACCACGACCACGAGGTGCGACGGATTTTTTTCCGCCATGGCCTGCAAGCGATCCACCCAGGAGTCCGCGAGATTCCGGTCCTTCCGGGCGACGGCCAGCCGGGTGGCGATCCGCTGCAGATTCTCAATCAACCCAAGCCGCAGCATGATGGGAATGGCCCACAACTCGCCCAGCTTCAACGAAGCGACGGTCTGATAGGCGGCGATGAAGGCGCCGAGCGGTTCGGTCTCGATTTGCGCGTCCGCGTGCGAGATCAACTCGAGCACGAGGTCGTAGACGCGCGGCAGTCCGGCCGACCGGCCGGTCACCAGGCGGGGCAGTTCCCGGCTGTAACCCCGGGGCAGATGTCGCCGGGCCAATTGGATCTGCTCTTCGATGAGGTAGAAATTGTCGAGGAGCCATTCGGCGGCCGGCGTGATGTGCCGGCTCGGATCGACGGCCAGGGTCGCGCGGTGAAAGGCCCGTAAGCTCTGCTCGTTTCCGTCCAAGCGCGCCAACAACTGATTCGAGCGGTAGTGCGTGATGACGGTATGGTCGGCGGCCAGGGCCCGGGCATGGCGCGCGAGTTGCTCGACCCCAAACAGCTCGGCCCGCAGCGGTGGCTCGGTTGCGCGCGGGCGCGTTTGTCCGGTCCTCCAGGTTGGCCAGCGTATCGAGAAAGTCTGCACAGCGTTCTTAAGCTCCCGCCGCCAGGCCGGGTGGCACCGCGCGTCCGGCCAAGCGGGCGGTCCGGCGGCGTCCGCCGCGCCTCGACGCCTGGGCGGGCCAGGCCGCCGGCCGCGCGGTCGGATTCGGGCCGGCCCGGGGGCCCGTGATTTTCCGGCCGGGTAATGTCTCCGGGGCAGACCCGCACACGCGCGACGGCGCCTTTGGTTTCATAGGGGGCCATTGTGCCCTCTCGGGCAAAACGGTCATATGGGGTGTTGATCCCAAAAGAACGCTCTGGACGTGAGCGGAGCCG
>CAJAYO010000153.1 GCA_903948415.1 uncultured Opitutia bacterium
GGGAAGTGATCCGGCAGGAGGGCGAGGAGGGCGCTGCGCACCAGACCGAGATTGGCGAGGATGTCGAACCACTCCTGCTCCGCCTCGGTGGCCACCCGCACGGTCGCGGCTGTGCCGCCCTCCGGCGTTTCATTTTCCAAGGTAGGCCGGCTTGGTTTTGGCCGTTTCATCCCACCTTCCTGCGCACCCTTCGCTCCGAAGGTTTAGCCCCAAGCGTAGCCCTTGCCCCGGGTGCTTTTAACAATCGATCACACGTCGCCATGCCCCGGACATCGCTCACGATCTTGCCTTGCTCGAAAAAGCCAGTCCGGCCGACTTCACCACGAGTGACCGCCATCCGCCAACGAACTTTGCCGCACGATATTTCGGCGCCAACCGGGTCTTCGTCGCTTGTCGGTGGCAACGTTCACCGCGCGAAGTTCAGCCGGCTCGCCTGCAACCGTAAACCCAAGGTTTGCCCTGGCCCGGTTGAGCAACTCATACGCGCCAAGAAATAGGCCCTGCTATTTCTCGTTACGACTACCGGGAGAAAACGCGCAACAGCTCATGCCCTTTGAGCGCTCTCCCCTTGGGCACGAGCCGCGGACGCCGCGCGAGGCTCACCGTCTTCGACTCGCCCCGGCGGATCACCGGTGTTTTTTCACTCTTCGCACCCACGGTGTCCCGCCGGCATTCGAACGCCGTCAACGTTTGCTGCGCCGCAGCAAATACGACGACCTGAAACGACAGCTTTGTTTCGTGACCGTTTTTTTTGCCCCGCGCCGGCCCGCAATCCACCACCGATTGCCCGTCCACTCGCCACCAATACCGTGCGCATCGCGAGCCCGGCCAGCCGTCGGCGGAGCGCCGCCCAATTGCAGCCGATTCTGTCTTTCCTCGGACGGTTGGGCGGGAAAACGCCAAGACGAGCGGATTGCAGATGTCCGCGCCGGCACGCACCGTAACCGCCGGCCCTTCGCCCGAACCTGCTCCCCGGCGAAAACGCCCCAGCCCGCGCCAAAAAGGGCTAGCCACCAGGGGCAGAAACGATCCTGATGCGCCTTTCCCTGATCGGCCGCCCCCGTTCCGGGCGTTCCTTTAGCACCCTTCATCGTCTCCAATCATCACCATGAAAAAATCCTCCCTCGCCCTCATCGGTCTTAGCGCCGGCTTCCTCGCCGCCTCCCTGCTCGCCGCCGACACGAAAAAAGCTGCGGCTCCCGCCACCCCGGCCCCCGCGGAAAAACAACAAAAACTCGTCCGCGTCGGCACGCTCAAGACCGTGGAGCAAAACCGCGAATTCCAGGCCGCCGTCCAGTTCATGCAGGCCCAGCGTCAGGCGGCCGTCGAGTTGAACGCGACGCACGATAAAGAGACCAATCCAAGCAAGAAGAAGGAACTGAAGACCAAGCTCGACGAGCTGATGAAGAACCTGAACGACAACAACGAAAAGATGTTCAAGGCCTTTGGGTTCTCCCTCAACCGCAACTACACGCTCGTGGTGGAAACCGCGCACATTTACATGTTCGTGAGCGATGAAGAGGCCGCCCAGTTCGAAAAGGACCAGGCCGCCGCCGCGAAGAAAAAATAACAGTCCGTTCAGGCCCTCCGGCCGCACAGCGCGGTGGGAGCCCCCCCCGTTCTCCGTCCGTTTACGGCACGTTTTTGGAGTTCTGGCGGAAAGTTTCGTCATTTTCGCCTCTCCGCGGGCGTGAGCCGGAGTGTTGGGGTGAGGGCAAGGAGCCGGCGCGGACACCAAGTACGAATCACGACGGACTGGTGTTCGCCTCCGGCTCCGAACCCCACGCCGTTTGGAAGGAAGTATGAACCGACGAGTTGGCCGGCGGCTCGCCACCGGGGATGACCGCCAGCGCCGAGCCTCAGATTTCCTAGCCTGCCACCGAAGAGGGACGGCCGAGTTGGAACGAAAAAGAGACTGGGAGAGGGTAAAAGTGGGTGGTCCGCGGCGGTGGTGGGCGGAGAGCGGGATGCCGTAAATGCAATGGCCGGTGTCTCCACCGGAGCGGTGGAACTCAACGCGGACTTGGCGTGCCGGTGCGACGCCGGCGAAGTCGTCCCGGTTCACGGGCAACTGCGGGTGTGCACCCGCGCGCAGCGACTTGGCGAGCTTTCGGATGGTTACCCGCCAGCTCATCGTGCAAGGCAGCGTGACGACCGGGCCGGTGCAACGGGCGTTCGGCGTGCGCTTGGTTTCGATCAAGCGCGGGACAAAGCTTTACCGCGCCCGCTGGGCGGCGGGATTCTTCGCGTCGCAGCCGCGCCGCCCCGCGAAGGGCCGACGTTGACCCCGGGAGAGCTGGACGAAGCCTGCGCTTTGCTCGCCGCCGGCGGGCCGGTCGCGCGGGTCGGTCGGTTGCTCGACGTCATGCCGCCTAAGATACGCAAAGCCATCGCAGCGGGCCGCCTGCCACCGGTCGAAAAAAACGGCCGCCAGCGCCGCGCTCACCCCCGACGCGTTGAGCGCCCCCGCCGCGCACGCTCGCGTCCCGCGCCGCGCGGCTCACCCCTCCGGTCGGAGGGTCCGGCGTGAGTCCGACGCGTTGCAGCGAGCGTTCGGTGACCGACCGCCAGGCGCCGCTCGGCGAGGACACGACGCGCGTGCTCGACCGCATGCTGGCGGCTTGCGGGCTGTTGACCCGGGCGGACTTGACGTTTGCGGCGGCCGACGATGTGCCGCAGGCGGGCGTACGGTGCGCGTTGCCCGCGTTGCTCGCCGAGGGATTGCTGCGGCCTACGCGGCTCTTTTACCCGTTGCCGCCGGGGTGTTATCCGCGGGAGGCGATCTTTCTCTATCTCGCGCTGCTGGCGCTCGGGCGCTGCACCTCGCTCGAGCAGACGCGTGACCAGGCGCCCGGCGAATGGGGCGCCTGCTCGGGCTCGACCGGTTGCCGGAGTTCAAAAGCTTGCGGGTGAAAATTACCCTGCTTGCCTGCGCGTCCGCCGCTCCACCTGAGTCAATGCTTGCCCTCAAAAAGAAAGACCATGCGCGGCGGGCGGCCGCATGATTTTTGGTGATTAACCCGCGGAAGA
>CAJAYO010000154.1 GCA_903948415.1 uncultured Opitutia bacterium
CGACGACATGCTCCACAACTTCGTCCGCGCCGCTCCGGGCAAGGGCGAGTCCGTCGGCGCCGCCGCCCTCGCCCTCGGCGTGGACGGGGCCGCCAAGAATTACGTCCCCGACACCGACGACGTGCTCTTCCACACCGCGCTGGTCCTCCCCGAAGCGAGCGACACGATCTACTTCACCGCCCCCGCGACACCCGGCGACTACGACTACCTCTGCAGTTTCCCCGGCCACTCCGCCCTGATGAAGGGCCTCCTCCGCGTCGAAGCGAAGTGAGCGCCGCATCTCCGCCCCGCTCTCTCCATCGGGAGGTAGGAGCCCGCTTGCGGGCGATGCTTGGCTTTTCCAGCCTCGCCTTATCCTTACTCCTTACTTCACGGTAAGGCCATGGAAACCACCGTCACCAGCAAAGGCCAGCTCACCTTGCCGCAAGAGATTCGCCACGCGCTCGGCATCGACGCTGGCACGGTCCTCGAGGTCGAGCTCGGCCCCAAGGGCAGCATCGTCCTCCGCAAAAAACCCACTCCGGGTTTCTTCGACCAATTCGTCGCGCTGCAGGCCGACCGCGCTCCCTATCCCACCGGCGACGCCGCCCGCGAGGCCCTCCGCATCGCCGAGGATCAGGACTCCTACGAGGCCACACCCGCCGCAAAGAAACGCCGCGCCACCCGCTGAGCCATGGCCATCGCCCTCGATTCCAACATCCTCATCGACGTCCTCGGGCAGTCCTCCGAGCACACGCCCCACGCCGTCGAGGCCCTCAACGACGCGCTCTCCCGCGGCGCGCTGATCATCTGCCCCGTTGTGGCCGCCGAGACCTCCCTTTACTTCGCCACCGCTGAGGACACCGAGGCGACTCTCAAGCGCATGCAAATCCGCCTTGCGCCTTTCGGCTGGCGCGACCTGCACCTCGCCGGCCGCATCTTCCTCGAATACCGGAAGCTCTCCGCCAAACCCCGCCCTCGCGTCGTCGCCGATTTCCTCGTGGCCGCCCACGCCTGCTATCACGCCGACGAACTCATCACGCGCGACCGCGGCTTCTACCGCCACTATTTCCCCAAGTTGAAAATCACCCACGTCGGCCCGCCCGAATCCGCCTAACCATGTCCACCCCCCTCCCGCCCCTCCCCGCCGAACCCCGCCCGGGCCGCTACCGCCATTACAAGGGCAACGCGTATCGCGTGCACCACCTCGCGCGCCACTCGGAGACCCAGGAAGTTCTCGTCGTTTACCAAATGCTCTACGGCGACCACGGCTTCTGGCTCCGCCCGCAGGCCATGTTCATCGAAAATGTCACACTCGCCGACGGACAGCGCGTGCCGCGCTTCGCTTACGTCGGCCCGGAGTGACTGGGCCGGGCGTTCGCCACCGCCGCGCCCCCGGCGATTTTCATCGTCGCATCGGCGGGTCCCGATTGGAATTCTTCGGCCACCCCACCCCATGACGACCCTCCGCCGGTTCCTGCGCCCCGCGTTCGCCGCGTGCCTTGCCCTCGCCTTCGCGCTCGGCACTCGCGCGCAAAATCCCTCCGCCCCGCCCACCACCGGCACCCTCGAGGGCCGCGTGAAAAACGCCGTCTCCGGCGACTACCTCAACAACGCCCGCGTCTCCCTCAAGGGCACCGCACTCGTCGCGCTCACCGATGAGAGCGGCACCTTTCGCCTCGCCGGCGTCCCCGCCGGCCTCGCCACGCTGCGCGTGCGCTTCGCCGGCTTTGACGAGCAGGAAGTCCCCCTGACCGTCGCCGCCGGCCAAACCACCCAGCGCGACATCACCCTCGCCAGTCAGACACGCTACGGCGAATCCGCCGGCACCGTGAAAATGGACGCCTTCACCGTGCAGTCGAAAAAGGAAACCGACGCCGCCGCCATCGCCGTCAACGAGCAGCGCGTCGCCCTCGGCCAGAAGAGCGTCGTCTCCGCCGACCAGTTCGGGACCCTCCCCGATTCCAATCCCGGCGAACTCATGAAGTGGCTCCCCGGCGTCAGCGTGGAATATTTCGCCAACAACATCGTCGGCGTCAGCGTCCGCGGCTTCGACCCCGTCAACACCGAGATCCGTTTCGACGGCATGCCCACCGCCTCCGCCTCCACCTCCACTCTCGGCACCGGCAACCGCGACCGCAATTTCGAGATGATGGGCTCCTCCTCGGCCGACATTTCGCGCGTCGAGGTCCGCCTCCTCCGCACCCCCGAGGACAGCGCCAACGCCATCGGCGGCTCGGTGAACATGATCCGCCGCTCCGCCTTCGAGGCCAGCCGCGCCCGCTTCACCTACAACGCCCTCTTCACCACCGACCACGAATCCTTCGCCCTCGGCGCGCGCTCCGGCATCCGCGACACCCGCGTCCCCGGCTGGCGCCCCAACCTCAAAGCCACCTGGACCCACCCCGTGTCCAAGACCTTCGGCTACGCCCTCACGTTTAACCACAACGACGTCCTCGCCCGCGTCCACTGGTCGTTTCCCACCGTCAACTTCGGCACCGCCGACCAGGCCGCCGCCGCCCGCGCCCGCCTCGCCGCCGGCAAACCCCTCACCACCGTCAGCGCCTTCAATCCGCTCCCCACCACCGAGGGCCTCCACGACAATCCGAAACAGGACGTCACCGACAGCGCCTCCGCCAAATTCGACTGGAAGCCCACCCGCGAGCTCAAGCTTGCCTACTCCGTCAGCGGCGGCCGCTACCAGGAGCGCGCCGGCGACGACATCCGTTTCACCTGGAACACCGGCGCCCAGAGCACCGCTGTCACCGCCGCCGTCCTCGACGCCCCGCTCGGCGCCCCCGGCACCAACAGCGAACACGCCGTCTACGGCAATCTCGGCACCGGCTCCATCCGCTACGATCTGCGCGAAGCCTGGCGCAACGGCTCAAAAGATACCTTCACCCACGCCCTCGATTCCGAGTGGCGCCGCGGCGACTGGCAGCTCAACGCCGCCGGCTCGTTCTCCCGCTCGCGTCACACCTTCCGCGATACGGACGACGGTTTCTTCGGCAGCAACACCCTCACCGGCTCCACCCTCCCGCTCACCGGCCTCGGCACCGGCACCGCCTCCCGCCAGCTCATCACCCTCAACTTCCTCGACAACGGCCCGAAGTTCAACGCCCGCACCATCCAGTCCCTCGCGTTCACCCCCGCCGCCGGCCCGACCGCCGCGATCAGCGGCCCCGCGATCAA
>CAJAYO010000155.1 GCA_903948415.1 uncultured Opitutia bacterium
AACGCGCGGCGGCGCCGGTGGCATTGTCGGTGCCGGCGGTGCCGGCCAGGCCCGCCACCGTCGTGACGACCCCGGCCGGCGTAACCTTGCGAATCGCATGGTTCTCATAGTCGGCGACCAGCACGTTGCCGCCGCCATCAAGCGCCAAGCCGAGCGGCTGTTTGAAGCGCGCATCGGGACCGGTGCCGTCGGCCGTGCCGGCCACGCCTGCGCTGCCCGCCAGGGTGCTGACGACCCCGGCGGCGGTGATTTTCCGGATCGTGTGACCGACACTCTCGCCGACGTAGACGTTACCGTTGCCGTCCACCACCACGTCGTTGGGCCCGGAAAACCGCGCGGCGCTGCCGGCGGCGTCGGTGCTGCCCGCGGAACCCGCCAAACCCGCGAACGTGGAAAAATGATACGCGTAGCCGAGATTGAGCACGATCGCGCCGGTCGCTCCGCCGGAGCCGTCCACGGCGATCGGATAGGTCGTGCCCGCGATGGCGCCGAAGGTGAGTTTGCTCGTCGTGGCCGGGCCGGAGTTGTCGTCGCTCGCGACGGTGGTGAGGGCGTTGACGGCGGTTCCGGTGTAGACGGCGAGGAGCGTGTCGAAACGGCTGCCGACGGTGTCCACGGTGACGACGCCGGTCTTGGGCGCGGTCCATTTCCACCACACCGAGGCGCCGCCCACATTGCCCGCGTGATTGATTTCGCCGGAATCCTTGCCCGCGCCGACATTGGCGCCCGCGAACGAATGGCTCGGACCCGTCAGCACCACCGCGCCGGCGAACGCGTCGTTCGCCGGGGCGACGGCCGAAGCCGTGACGGCGTAGGCGCCGTGGTTGTTGCCGGAGAAGGTCGCGTTGACCGCCACGTAAAGGGTTCCTCCGCCCGCCGGAACCGTCACCGGGCGTCCGGTGCCGATGAAAAACCAATCGGACCGGCCGGGATTGGGGACGAACGTGCCCACGACCGCGCCGAAGCGAATCGTCCCAGAATCGGTGGTATCGGTGGTTTGTTTGCCGGCAAACGGCCACGCCACACCATCATAGTCGTAGTTGGCCCCGCCGCCGGCGAAGCGGTTCACGCCGTCGCCCGCCGGAAAGCCCGCGACCGCGGGATAGGCCGCCCCGGAGTTGGCGAAGGCCCACGGCGCACTCGCCGGCGCCGCGAGCGACCCGTCCGGATTCACCGACCAACGCGCGTCCGCGAGGTCCCCCGTCCCCGTGACGGCGAGACTCACGCTCGATCCGCCGACCAGGGGACCGAGGCTGATCTTCCCCGACTCGCCCGTCGTCAGCGGCAGAGAAAACGTCGTGGCGGCGAGGGTGACTTGGAGACCGGTGGAACCGAACGCATAACCGCCGAACACCGCGAAATTGAGCGTGTCGCCGGCGGTCACGCTCACCGTGAGATCGAAGGCCCCGGCATCCGTCGCGCTAAACCGCACCGTGTTGTTGTGCCGCACCGCCACCTGCATCGCCCCGCCGTCGCCCGCTTGAAACTGGCCCACCACGCGCACCGTGGCCGTCACCGGCGCCGTCCAGCGCAGGACGGACGGCTCGGCCCCGTTGCCCGGGTGAAGGAGCAGGTAACCGGGCGGGACGCCGTTGATCGCCGTCGTGCCGCCGTTGATACCGACGGACGGCGTCTCGTCGCCCGCCCAGCCATACCAACTGCTGTAACCGCCCGGGACGGAGCGCTTGTTCACCAAAGCGGTGAAGGTCGTGAAACCGGGGTCCATCCAACCGTAGCTCCACACGCCGTTCGGATTGCCATTCTCCGCCGAGAATTCCGCCATCGGGTTCCACGTGAGCGGCGCGGCGCCCACCGTCGCCGCCGGCGCCACCGCCGTCAGCGCCGTCACCGACCGGACTCCCGCCGCCAGAACAACGAGCAGAAGCACGAGGCCCCGGGGTGTCGCGCGTCGCCGGAAGCCGGCCAAGACGCGAAAAAAGGCTGCCGGAACGCGGGAAGAAAACCGAACGGTAGATAGGTTCATGGCGCGGGAGAGGACAAATGCGATGAATCCAAGGCTTCGCCGAAGAGTTCCCGGCGTCGTGAACGAGGGGCCGGGCCTCTTCGGGCCACGGAAAGCCTGAAAGGAGGATTCGTGCAATCAGCCACAAGCCCCGCGACCTGACGAGCCGGAAAACGCCCCGCGATCCCGGCGCGACGAAACGGGAGCCTGATTCAGGTCTTGAGACCGAACGACATCCTGCTATCCCCGTCCATGTCGGTTCGCCCCGCGCGTTTTCGAATCACTGGTCGTATCCGACACCGCACTCTCGCTCCCCGTCCTCCATTCTCAATGCTGCGCTCATCGACCTTCGCTTCGCTTGCAGCCTGGGTGATCCTTGCGATCAACGCCGTGGCGCAGACCATTGTGCTCACGCCGAGCACGACCGCGATCAATCCGGCCGGAGGCAGTCTGACATTCAACGCGGCCATCACTTATCCGAACACGCCGGCGGTGCTCGCGTTTTCCGCCACGTTGCCCGCCGGCTGGAGCTATCTCTCGGGCACCAACGAGCCGCCCGTAAAACCCTCGTCCGGCACCACGGGCGTCCTCAGCTGGGCCTACACCACCGAGCTGCCCGCGAGCCCCGCGCTCTTCAGTTTTACGGCGTCCTACCCCGCGAGTCTCACCGGGCTGCAGCCCCTCACAACGTCGACCATCACCCGCGCCGCCGTCGAAGCGCCGCCCGTGACGACGACCGGCCCCACCGTCACCCTCGCCGCCCCACCGACGTCCTTCGTCTGGGTCGGCGATAGCACGAACCACCAGGGCAACTGGACCGATGTGGCCCAATGGAGTCCCGCCGGCACCGTTCCCCACAACGCCGGCCTCGCGACCTATGCCGCCCAGGTGAGCGTCGGCACGGCGACCATTCCGTCCGGGACGGCCATCACGATCAACGACCTGCTGCTGTCTGGCGGCACGGTGAACGGCGGCGGCACGCTCAGTCTGCTCGGCACGTCAAGCTGGACGAGCGGGGCGATCACCGCGCTGAGCCAGCTCACGATCGCACCCGGGGCCACCCTGACCGCGAGCACGTTTGCGCCGCACAATTTCGACCAGACCGTGATCGTGAACCAAGGCACCTTCCGCTGGGAAAACGGCGGCGCGCTCCGGTCCGGCAACGGCGGCTCCTTCGTCAACAGCGCCGGCGCCATCTTCCACGACGTTTCCAGCGGCGTCGTCGACTACGTGATCACAAACGGCTTCGGCGGCACCTTCACTTTCTCCAACGCCGGCAGCTACGTGAAGACGACCGCCGGCAGCACCACGCGCATTGAGGTGCCGTTCACCAACACCGGCAGCCTCCGCCTCGAAGGCGGCGTGCTGCGGTTCACCGCCACCGCTCCGTTTGCCCAGAATGGCGGCAACCTGAGTCTGGCCGCCGGCACCAGCGCGGTCTTCGACGCCGGCGTCACCTTCGCTGGCGGTTCGACGATCGGCAATGGCACCCTCACCGGCAACGTCACGAACGGGGCCGCCTCCGGGACTGGCGCGCTGCTTTCACCCGGGAACACCCTGGGCCAGCTCGCGATCGTCGGCGACCTGACCCTCCTGAGCACGTCGAAACTCCTCTTCGACCTCGGTGGCACGACGAAAGGCGTCGACTATGATTTCCTCAGCGTGAGCGGTAACGCCTCGCTCGGCGGCACCCTCAGTCTGAATCTGCAGGGCGCCTTCCGCGACACCGCGATCGGCGCCACCACCTTCACCCTGCTCACGGCCGGCGCCCTGACCGGCACGTTTGCCAACGCGCCCGCCGGCGCGCGCTTTTTCGCCAACGACGGCTTCAGTTCGTTCATCGTCAACTATTCCTCGACCAGCCTCACGCTGACGAATTTCCAGCTCATCCCCGAACCCTCCACCTGGGCGCTCCTCCTCGCCGGGCTCGGCGTGATCGCGGTGAGCGTGTGGCGCCGCCGGCGGTAAACCGGGGCCGCACCGCACGGGGACGGACGTCTTCCGCCGCGTTATCGCAGCAGGGTCGCGCCGCCGTCGATGTCGTAGGCCGAGCCCGTGATAAACTTCGCCTCGTCCGAACAGAGAAACGCCACCAGCGCGGCGATTTCCGCCGGCTCGCCCATGCGTCCGATCGGCTGCGCCGCCGAGAGTTTGGCAAACGTCTCGGCTTCCTTGCCCGGGTAGTTTTTCGCGATGAACCCGTCGACGAACGGCGTGTGCACGCGGGCCGGGCAGACGCAATTGCAGCGGATGCCCCGGCTCACAAAATCCCGCGCAACCGAGAGCGTCATCGTGTAGACGGCGCCCTTGCTCATGCCGTAGGCAAACCGGTCGGCCAAGCCCACCTTCGACGCGAGCGAGGCGAGGTTCACGACGGCCCCGCCGCCGGACGCGAGGAGCTTTTGCACGCCGAAATGCAGCCCGTGGTAGACGCCCTTCACATTCACCGCGTAGATCCGGTCGAGGTCCTCCGCCGTCGTGGAGACGACGTCACCCACGTGTGCGATGCCCGCGTTGTTCACCAGTACATCGAGTTTTTCCAGCGAGGCGAACGCCGCCCGCATCGATTCCGTCTGGGAAACATCCGCTGTCAGCACGTGCGCCGTGCCGCCCGCCGCCCGGATTTCCGCCACCGTTTCCGCCCCGGCCTCCGCGTTCCGCTCGAGCACGGCGACCGCCGCCCCCTCGGCCGCGAGGCGCACGCAGATCGCGCGGCCGATGCCCGAGCCGCCACCGGTGACGAGCGCCTTTTGGCAGACGAAACGTTGGGGCAATGAAGTCATGCGCCCAAGGTAGGAGCCCGCTTGCGGGCGATTCGAGACATTTCCTTCGCCGCCGTTTCCTTCCTGCGCCGCCATCAGCCCCGTCCGGTCAGACCGGCCGGTTCACCAGCGCATCGCTTTGAATTTCCAGCCCGGCACCTTTTTTTGCATCTCCGGCTCG
>CAJAYO010000156.1 GCA_903948415.1 uncultured Opitutia bacterium
CTGACGTACAACTGGCAGTTGAAATTATTGACAGTTACATTGATCAATTTAAACAACGTGGTCAACCTATTGATTTAAAAGTTATTAAATCGGGCGTAGTAGATGCGTTCCGCCAGGTTTATCGTGGAATGGGACCAGGCCCTAACTTCCGTAAAAAGTTTCAAAATCGGGGCGTAGGGGGCGGCCGCCGTGGGGACGCCGCCGGAGGTGGGGATGGCCGAGTTGACGAAGGTGCGGAAGAAGTTGGGGACGCTGATGGCGAAGTTGTCGTCGGTGATTTCAAACTCGGGGGCGACGAGGCCGGCGGAGGCGAGGGCGCCGGGCAGGACGTAGTCGGGGTGATAGAAATTGAAGACGGTGGGCGAGCGCAGGGCGGCTTGGGCGATGCTGCCCTGCACGCCGTCGAGGCGGGTGGCGGAGAAGGCGTTGGGGGTGCGGTTGAGTTGTGCGGCGGTGGCCGGCTTCGGGGTAGTGCCGGTGATCGGCACGAAATCGACCGTGTGGCGGTAGCCGAGGAAACGGCCGCTGGTGGAGGTGGCGCCGAACGAGCGGAGGAGGCCGGTGAGGCGGAGGAGGGGTTCCTTGAGTTTGCCGTGGGCGACGTTGCTGGCGACGGCGGGGGAACGGGCCTCGTTGTCGGTGAGGATGGCGCGGACGACGGCGCCGAGATCGCCGCGGACGCCGGCGCCGTTGTTTTCGAATTTCTGCGCGACGCGGTAAACGTAACCGGGGCCGGGGTTGCTGGTGACGAGGCGCTGGATGAGCAGTTTGGAAATGAAGGGGCCGGTGTTGGGGTGGTTGAAGAGGGCGTCGAGGGCGCTCTGGAGGTCCTTGACGCCGCCCTGGCCGGCCGGAATGACGGTGGAGCTGACGGGGCTGATGTCTTTGGCGGTATCGTCGTGATTCGACGGGAAGACCTGCATCGGGCTGATGAGATTGCGGCCGGCGTTGCGGAACTGGGTGAGGTTGGTGGAAGGATAGCCCCAACCGGTGAAGACCTTGGCCATTTCCGTGATGGTTTTCTGATTGTAGGTGGAAACGGGGAGGCCGTCGGCGCCGAGGGCGAGTGTGCCGTCGGGGTTGAGTTGCACGAGACCGATGGTGAAGAGCTGCATGACCTCGCGGGCGTAGTTTTCGTCGGGGGTCTGACCGGTGACGGGGTCGGCCTTGGAGTTGCGGAGGGAGCTGAGGTAACGGCCCATCATCGGGCTGAGGGTGACGGTTTCGAGGAGGGTGCGGAAGTTGCCGAAGGCGGCGTTGCCGAGTTGGTCGTAGTAATGGGCGAGGGGTTCGGCGTCGCTGTCGTCGCCGAGGGCGACTTCGGAAATGACGAGGATCTGACTGAGGGCGAAGGCGACGCGCTGGCGGAGTTGGTCGGGGGCGGTGAGGGCGAGCTTGAACCAGGCGGCCTGGCGGTTGGGGCCGTGGATGGCGTTCCAATTGGTGAAGCTGCCGCTGCCGCCGAAGGTGGTGCGGTCGGCGAGGATGGCGGTGCGGTGGGAGGTGAAGGGCAGGGCCATCTGGGTGGTGAGCCAGGCGTCGATGCTGGCGCCGGTGAGGGCGTCGATTTCCGCCTTGGTGGGGCCGAAGGTGGTTTGGGTGAGGAAGCGGGCGGCTTCGGTGGCGGTGACGTCGGTGAGGCTGACGGCGGGCGCGGCGTCCGGCGCGGTGAACGTGCGGGAGCCGGTGCCCTGGATGAACGCGCCCTTCACTTCGCCGGAGGGATATTTCGCGGTGTCAATGCGGACGGCGATGTTGCCGCTCTTGAGGGCGGCGAGGAGGGCGGCGCTGGTGTGTTGGCCGGTGGCAGGGAAGGTCCATTGGGCGCCGTTGACCTGGCCGGCGGTCCCGAGGCTGAAGACGAAATCCTCGTTGGTGCCGAGGACGAGGTAGGCGTTGGTGATGGCGGAGCTGAGATTGGAGAAGGAGACGTTGACGGCGGCGAGGGTGCCGCTGGAGCTGAGGAGAATGGTGGCGGTGCCGGAGGCGGCGGAACCGGCGAGGGCGGAGGCGGTGGGGCGGACGGAGGCGACGTAGAGGGAGGCGGGACTGTCCGCGACCGTGATGGTGGCGGAGTTTTGCGCGCCGATGAGGTAGGCGCCGCCGGTGGCGAGGGTGAGGACGACGGTATCGGTGCCCTCGCTCTGGACGTCGGGGTTGGGGGAGAGGGGGATTTTGACGCTGGAGGCGCCGGCCTGGATGGTGACCGTGCCGAGGAGCGGGGGGTAGTCGAAGCCGTTGACGGCGGAGCCGCCGACGCCGTAGTTGACGGTGAGGGGGAGGGCGGTGTCGCCGGTGCGGGAGAGGGTGAACTCGCCGGGGTTGTTGCCGGACTCGTCGCTGGTGGCGCGGGTGGCGGCGAGGGTGACGGTGGGCGGGTTGGCGGGGGTGAGGTCGTAGACCTCGATGAGGCCGAGGCCGCTGGTGCCGTCGTTGCTGGTGATTTGGAGGCCGTAGCTGCCGGGGGCGAGGTCGACGAGGACGGCGGCGTCCTGGCTGGCGGCGGGGAAGGCGAAGGCGCCGGCGAGGGCGAACGCGTTGGTGAGGCCGAGGGTGTTGGCGGCGCGGGTGTCGGAGGGGGTGCCCCAATTGTCGTTGGTGGCGAGGACGGTGCCGAGGGAGCTGGTGAGGCGGATGGCGGGATCGGCGAGGGTGCCGGTGAGGCCGAAGGGGGCGAGGGCGGGGCCGGAGGCGCGGACGAGGAGTTTGCGGGTGCCGGTGCCGGGGGCGATGGTGAGGCCGATGATCGGGGCGGACGTCGCGGAAATTTGGAGACGGGTGGAGGTGTTGACGAGTTTGGCGCCGGCGTTGGCGCCGCCGATTTCGTACACTTCGACGAGGGCGATACCGGTGTTGCCGCCGGCGCCGGCGACCTGGGCGGTGTAGTTGCCGGGGGCGAGAGTCGTGAGCAGGGCGGAGTCGCGGCTGGTGGTGGTGGTGCCGAAGGCAAAGGCCCCGACGGAGGAGAACGCGGCCGAGAGCTGGGCGCTGGTGGCGGCGCCGGGGCCGACGGGGGTGGCCCAGTTGTCGTTGGAGGCGACGACGACGTTGGCGCTGTTATAGACGGTAAGCACGGGGTCGGACAGAACGCCGGTGAGGCCGAAGCTGGAGAGCGTGGGGCCGACGGCGCGGATCAGGACCTGTTTGTTGGCGCCGGGCCCGATGACGAAGCCGGCGGTGAGGACGGAGGCGCCGGTGCCGGAGAGCGCGCGGGTGGAGATGTTGGAGAGGCGGGGTTCCTGCGCGCGGGTCGCCGGGGCGAGGAGCGCGGCGAAGGCGAGGAGGGCGGAGAGCAGCGGGGCGGCGGAGAGGCGGAGAGATTTCATGCGACGCAGAGGAGGTGACGGAAAAAGCAGGACGAAGAAGCGGGGGAAAAGGGAGGTGGGCGGGGCGAAACGGGGCGACGAAGCGACGAGACGCCTTGGGAATTCTCAGGTAACGTGGGTGGTCCCGGGCCGCAAGGCTAACCGAAAATTCTCATGGTCGGAGGGGAGATTACGAAGGGGGCCGCGCGGAGGGAAAGAAAGGCGGCGGCGGTGGCGGCCGGACGAAAGTGCAAAACAAAGAGGAAGAGAACGGAGGGTCAGCGCACGGTGCGGAGCTGGACGCTGTCGACGAGGCGGTCCTGGGAGACGATGTCGGTGGCGACGATGAGTTTGTCGCCGGGGGCGATGCGGCCCTCGCGGCGGAGGAGGGCGATGGCGTTTTCGATGGTGACGTCGGGCTCGGAGCCGAGCGGCATGAGGTAGGGTTCGACGGCGCGGAGGAGGCGGAGCTGGCGGAAGACCTCGGGGGAGGGGGTGAAGGCGATGATCGGGGCGGAGGCGGGGCGGAGGGCGGCGAGGCCCTGGGCCATGAAGCCGTGGCGGGTGAAGGTGAGGAGTTTCGAGCGCGGCAGTTCGTTGGCGAGGACGACGGCGGAGTGGAGGACTTTCATGCGCTCGCCGGTGAAGACGGCGGGTTCGCGCGGGTTGGGGGCCTCCTCGGCCTCGATGCGGCGGGAAATCTTGTCGAGCATCTGCACGCATTCGAGCGGGTATTTGCCGATGGTGGTCTCGCCGGAGAGCATGACGCAGTCGGCGAGTTCGAAGACGGCGTTGGCGACGTCGGTGATTTCGGCGCGGGTGGGGACGGGCTGCGAGATCATGCTTTCGAGCATGTGGGTCGCGACGATCACGGGGCGGCCCTGGGCGAGGCAGGCGCGGACGGCGCGGCGCTGGATTACGGGGAGTTCCTCGAACGGGCACTCGATGCCGAGATCGCCGCGGGCGACCATGAGGGCGTCGCAGGCGGCGACGATGCTGTCGAGGTTGTCGATGGCGGACTGGTCCTCGATTTTGGCGATGATGCGGCAGCGGGATTTTTTTTCGCTGAGAAAGGCGCGGAGGAGTTCGACGTCTTTGGCGGCGCGGACGAAGGAGAGGGCGACAAAGTCGATGCCCTCCTCGAGGCCGACGGTGGTGTCGGCGCGGTCTTTTTCCGTGAAGGACGGGAGGTTTACTTTGACGCCGGGGAGGTTGATGTGGCGTTTCGATTTGAGCTCGCCGGGGATGAGGACGCGGCAGCGGATGCGGGCCTCGTCTTTGGCGAGGACTTCGAGGCGGAGGAGGCCGTTGTCGACGAGGACGGTGTCGCCGACCTTGATGTCGTTGACGAGGTCCTGGTAGTTGACGTCGACGGAGCGGATTTCCTCGCCGTCCCTGTTGCTGGCGCCGGGTTTGACGGTGAAGTCGAAGATTTCGCCGGCCTTGAGTTCGAGGGGGACGGAGAGGTCGCCGGTGCGGATTTCGGGGCCCTTGATGTCCATCATGATGGCGACGTCGCGGCCGAGGCGGGCGGAGACGGCGCGGATGCGGCGGATGACGGCGCGGGTCCAGTCGTGTTTTGCGTGCGCCATGTTGAGGCGGATGATGTCGGCGCCGGCGAGGATCATCTTTTCGAGCATTTCCTCGCTTTCGGTGGCGGGCCCGAGGGTGAAGATGATTTTGGTGCGGCGGAAGGAGGCGGCGGGAATCATGGCTAGGCAGGTGGTGCAGGAAACGGGCCGGGGCTGCAAGCGCCGCGGGCCGGTCGGGTGGGCGGAGGCGGCGCGGGCGGGGGGCGCGGGAAGTCCCGGCGAGGAATTTCCGTGCAGGTTGGACTTTTTGAGCTACAACCGCAGCTCCATGATTTCGTCGTCCGCCGCCGGTGGAGAAAAAGTGACAGCGCGTTTGGCTCTGCCGCCCGGCTACGGGGCGCGGCGCGGGCTCAACTGGAGCGTCGTGGGGTTGCTCTACACGAGCTTCTACATGTGCCGCTACAACATCTCCATCGCGAACAAGGCGATGTCGGATGAGTTTCATTTCTCGAAGGAAAACATGGGCGACATCCTCGC
Source organism: uncultured Opitutia bacterium (assembly GCA_903948415.1). Taxonomy (GTDB): domain Bacteria; phylum Verrucomicrobiota; class Verrucomicrobiia; order Opitutales; family Opitutaceae; genus GAS368. The sequence goes on from CAJAYO010000156.1 coordinate 5,375, forward strand.
CTCGTTTTTCTACGCGTATGCGGTCGGTCAGGTCGTCAACGGGCTGATCACGGACCGGCTGGGCGGGAAGAAGGCGCTGCTGATCGGCGCGGCGGGAACCATTCTCTGCAATATCGCCTTCGGTGCGGCGTCGTTCATGGGCATGCTGTGGCTCTTCATTTTGCTGCGGGGCATCGACGGCTACTCGCAGTCGTTTGGCGCGCCGGGGTTCATCAAGATCAACGCGTCGTGGTTCAGCGCGACGGAGCGCGGAACGTTTGCGGGGGTGTTCGGGTTCATGATCAATCTCGGGCGGGTGGCGATCAACCAGCTCGGGCCGGCGCTGCTGGCGGGATTTGTGTTTCTCGGGATGTGGCAGGTGCCGGCGCAGCACTGGCGCATGCTCTTTTTCGTGCCGGCGGGGATCGCGGCGATCGTCGCGGTGGCGCTGGCGATCTGGGCCAAGGACACGCCGGAGGAGGCGGGCTTTCACGGGGTGTTCAAGGGCGAGGCGGACCACGACGACAAGGTGAAGGCGGACATGCGCGAGGTGTTCGTGACCATTGTCTCGAACAAATTCGTGTGGATCATGGCGAGTGCCTACGCGTGCACGGGGGCGGTGCGGCAGACGGTGGACCAGTGGTTTCCGCGCTACATGCAGGAGGTGCACAAGATCGACCTGGGCTCGCCGCTGTTTTTGGTCGTGGGCTTTCTGATTCCGTTCGTGGCGTCGGCGGGTTCGTTTATCTCGGGCGTGATTTCGGACCATTTGTTCAACGGGCGGCGCGCGCCGGTGGCCGCGGGGATTTACTGCCTCGAGATTGTGACGATTTTGATCGCGTCGCGGGTGAGCGGGGCGGTGGCGATCGCGGTGGCGTTTGTGATGGTGGCGTTCACGGCGAACTCGACGCATTCGCTGCTCGGTCCGGCGGCGGCGATGGACATCGGCGGACGGAAGGCGGCGGCGTTCGCCTCGGGGTGTATCAATTCTTTTCAATACATTGGCGCCGGTGTGGCGATGCAGATTCTGGGGCGGCTGCTGGACAAGACGGGCTACACCTATTTTTTCTACTTCATGGTGCCGTGGGCGGTGGTCGGCGCGGTGCTGATGTTCAGCATGTCGAAGCAGCGCAATTTGCGCAAAGGGTCGGGGCACTGAGGCGACTTCGTCGGGGCTTCGGCGGGGTTGGGGTGGGCGGGTTGGGGAATCGGGGGTAGGAGACAAGCCCGCTTGCGGGCGATTCGGAGCGGGAGCGAGTTTACCCCGCGGCTCGTCGGGGCGTAAGGCCCCGCCCACATCGCCCGCAAGCGGGCTCCTACCTCGAGCCGGTGCGCGGTGGGTGGACCGCTGCGGCCGCCCTACAGGTCGTAGAACGGCGTGCCTTCGCCGGGGGAGACGACGGCGAATTCGCAGGCGGTGAGGGTGGCGCGGACGCCGGCGAGGGCGCGTTCGACGGCGGCGGGGGAATTGCAGTCGCGCGAGAGGTGGGTGAGGTACACGCGGCGCCAGCGCGGGCTCGCGATGGCGGCGAGGAGTTCGCGGGCGCCCTCGTTGGAGAGATGACCGTGGCGGCCGGAGATGCGCTGTTTGAGCGACCACGGGCGCTTGGTGTCGGCGGCGAGCAGGTCGGAGCAGTGGTTGGACTCGACGACGACGACGTCGCACTCGCGGAGCTGTTCGCGGACGTTTTGCGGGGCGTGGCCGAGGTCGGTGACGTAGGCGAGGGAACGGCGCGGGGCCAACAAGTCGTCGGCGTGGCCGGTGGTGAAGCGGAAGCCGACGGGTTCCTGGGCGTCGTGCGGCACGGCGAAGGTGTCGACTTCGAGGTCGCGGAAGCGGAAGCGCGCGCCGGTTTCGAAGAGTTGCCAGGCCGGGCGGTGGGCGGCGTCGAGTTTCGACTGGACGGCGCGGCAAGTGGGGGGATTGGCGAAGACCTGGATGTGCGGGTGCTTTTTCAGGCCGTCGATGCCGGCGGCGTGGTCGCCGTGCTCGTGGGTGAGGAAAATGGCGTCGATGCGCTCGAGGGTTTCGCCGGCGTCGGCGAGGAGGGCGGTGAGTTTTTTGGCGGAGAACCCGGCGTCGACCAGGACGCGCGCGCCGGCGGTGACGAGCAACGCGGCGTTGCCCGAGCTGCCGGAACCGAGAATGCGGAAGCGCATGGGCATGGGTGGGTGAGGCGCGGGTGAAAGGGAGAGTGACAGTGACAGTGACAGTGAAAGGGAAAGGGAAAGGGACCGTGAAAGGGAAAGGGAAAGGGAAAGTGACCGTGAAAGTGACGGTGCGAGTGAAAGGGGACGGAGAGGGAGCGGGGCGGGGGCGCCAAACTAAAACGTGCGGTGTCGCGTTGGTGACGAACCGAAAGGGCGGACTGAAGTCCGCCCTACCACCGGCACAAGGCGTCGATGCCGGCGGCGGAGCCGTCGCGGGCCCAGCCGTCGAGTTGGGCCTGGTCTTTGAGCTGTTGGCCGCGCGCTCTCGGGACGGCGGCGAAGACGTTGGCGCATTCGGCGAGGCCGGTCATGTCGCCCCAGAGTTTTTCGAACTGAGCAACCGGATACACGTCTTCCTGGCCGTGGCCCCAGCGCTTTTTGACGTCTTTGAGCGTGACGTAGGTGGGGACGCGCGCGGCCATCGTGCGGACGGCGGCGGCGGTGCGGTCGGCATCGGCGAGGTCGGCGCGCGTGAGGCCGAAGAGCGTGAGCAGGCGGTCGATGTCGATCCAGCAGGTGTTGGTGTTGTAGTAAGTCAGGTTGAACTCGTCGGACTCGCGCGGAAGGGCGAGGCCCTCGACGAGGCGCATGCGGCCGTCGACGCGGGCGAGGCCGCCGCCGTGGTCTTCGATGCGGCGCGGGATGACCTCCCAGCCGAGCGTGGCGCCGGTGGACTGGAACCAGCCGACGAGGGTGGGATCGAGGGTGGCGCCGAGGGTGTCGATGTTGTGGACGAGGAGGGTGCGGAGTTGCGGGCGCGTGGCGAGGAGGCGGGCGAGCGTGCCGTTTTTCAGCAGGTTCGGGATTTCGAACCAGTGACCGACGGGGTGGAGGCACTGGCCGGGGAGGTTGTCGGTATAGTCGGCGCCTTCGCCGACGGTGCGGGCCCAGTGGGTGAGGGCGGCGCGGACGCTTTCGCGCATTTTTTCTTTTTGTTCGTCGAGTTTTTGCTGGGCGGTTTCCTCCCAGGCGAACACGAGGTCGCGCACGGCGGGGACGAGGCGGAGGCCGATGGAGCGGCCGGGGGAGAGGAAAACGGTCCGGTCGAAGGCGGCGGGGTAGGCGGTGCGGAGGGAGTGCTCGATCGGCGCGTGCGTGAGGTTGCTCGTCGAAAAAAGGTGGGGCACGTCGGCGCCGGAGAGGGCGGCGGTGTGGCGGGATTTGGCGAGGTGGACGTCGGCGAAGCTACGGTGGTGGCCGGCGAATTTCGCGAACGGGTGGAGGGCCTTCACGACGCCGGCGCCCTGGGTCCAGCGGGAGCCGACGCCGGCGGCGTAGGTGAGGACGGCGCATTCGCCGCGACGGAGGGCGGCTTCGCCGGCGGACTTCAAACCATCGCCCGCAAGCGGGCTCTTCCCTCCGGAAGAGGACAGGTTGAAGAGGTCGGAGGAGGGGACGTCTTCGATGCGAGTGGAGGGCGGGAGGCGGTTCATCGCGAGGCCGATGCGGCCGGCGCGGAGGTCGGTGCGGATCTGCTCGTGTTGGGCGCGGTCGAACCCGTTTTGCGCGAGGAGGGCGTCGAGGGTGTGGCTCGCGCGCGAGGGGTCGGACGACGTGGGGAGGAGGCGGTCGAGCAGCGTGGGCAGGGCGGCGGTGAAGGCGGGCGAGGTGCGCGCGGTCTTGGTAAACTGGGTGACATCGTCGCGTTCGCGGGGGGTGAGGTCGCGGGCGTCGCGGCGGAGGAGCGCGGGAACGGTGAGTTGGTAGAACTCGACCGGGAGGAGTGCGTCGGCGCCGGTGAGGAGGGCGGCGACGGAGCCGTGTTCGTTGATCGCGAAATCGTAGACAACGGGGTCCATCGCGAACGGGAGCGAGGCCTGGAGCTCGCGTTTCGTGGCGAGCATGATGTCGAGCAGGCGGGCCTGCGCTTCGGCGCGGCGGTGCGGGGCGAAGATAAAACCCATGCCGCCGCCGGACATGCCGCCGAGCATCCAGAAGCCCCAGAAATCGTCGCCGAAGGCGTCGCGGGTGCGGGCGATGAGCTGCTCGGTGTAGCGGTTGCTGACCCACGGGATCATCGTCTGGAGCGGGCCGAAGAAATTTTCGGTGAGGGCGCGGCCGAGGCCGCGGATGTCGCCGGCGGCGAGGAGGGCGAGGATGTCGTCGAGCGTGGCGACGGCGCGGCGGCGGGCGGAGAGCTCGGGTTCGCTGCGCAGGAGATATTTCTCGGTGGCCATCTCGAGGATGGGGCCGACGTTTTGGGCCATGCCGCCATGGACGAGGACGAGCGAGTCCGAGAGTTTTTGGCGGGCGGCGGGGGAGATGCGGTCGGGGCCGAGGAGGGTGTGTTGCGGGAGGAGGCGGCCGCGGCTGATGCCGTGTTCGGGATCGTCGGGTTGGGCGAGGGCGCCCTCGATGAGTTTGATGCCGGGCCAGAGGCCGCCGGAGTCCTGCCAGCCGCCGCCGGAGCCGCCGATCCATTCGCCGAGGATGGCGCGGGCGGCGACGATGCGGCGCTCGGTTTCGTCGCTCGGGCCGGCGAGCGCGCGGATCTGGCCGGTGGCGCGCATGCAGACGCCGATGAGGGCGCCGAGGAGGTTGGTGGAGACGGCGAGGCGCGAGCCCTTGGGGATGCGGTTGACGCTGCTGACGAGTTCGAAGCCGCGGCCGGGGCCGAAGATCGTGGCGAGGAGTTCGGCGAGGCTGGCGCCGGAGCGTTCGATGCCGGGCGGGACGAGGCCGGCGGCGATGAGGGCGGCTTTCAGGAGGCCGAGGTAGTCGCGGCCGAAATCGAAGACCTCGTCGAGAGTGGTGAGGCACGCGGTGGCCTCGAGGTCGACGCTGGCGAGGCGGATGACGGGTTCGTCGATGACGCGGAAATAGGCTTCGACCGGCGGGCGGGGTGAGGCGTCGCGGCCGTGGACGCCGAGATCGACGGAAATATTGAGGACGCGGGCGCCCTCGGGGAAATCCATCCCGAGGAAAAAGATATCGCTCCAGCCGCAGTGGGTGAGGTCCATGCGGACGGCGGTGAGCTCGCGCAGGAGCGGATAGGGGGCGGTGGGGGTTTCGCGGGCGAGCAGTTCGGGGCGGACGCGGAGGGGCTGGTCGAGGGGGTGGCCGAGCCGGAACATCCAGGCGTTGCCGCGGGTGGAGCGGACGGTGCGGCGGACCTGGTCGGCGAGGGTTTGGAAGGCGAGCGCGTGATGCGCGGCGGCGAGGGCGCTGGAGAGGGTTTCGCTGGGGCCGTGGGCGGCCTGGGCGGCGGCGAAGACGGAGATGGCTTCTTCGAAGCGGCGTTCAAGGAGGTGGCGAAAACCGTCGTAGGGCACGCGGCCGAGGCGCGGGAGATCGGCGCGGGCGGGCAGATGGTAGCGATGGATCGCGGTGAGGAAAAAGAGCGCGCGGACGCGTTGGTAGAGGTTGGTCTCGCGACGCCGGTAAACGTCGAGTTCCGCGCAGTCGGCGAGGAGTGCGGCGACGGAGCGGCCGGTGCACCA